>NZ_JBJIAB010000006.1:0-204901 GCF_045310795.1 Candidatus Clostridium helianthi | reverse complement strand
TCGATAGCTCAGTCGGTAGAGCAGAGGACTGAAAATCCTCGTGTCACTGGTTCGATTCCAGTTCGAGCCACCATAATGGCGCTATAGCCAAGTGGTAAGGCAGAGGTCTGCAAAACCTTTATTCCCCAGTTCAAATCTGGGTGGCGCCTCCAATTTATTTAAGATAGCTTATGTATTAACTAAATGGTTGATACATGAGCTATTTTTTATTGTTTAGGAAAGTATAGAATTTTTTGATTTTGAAAGTGAGTGATATCAATGGTTATAAGGATATTGGCCTGTAAAAAATGGTATCAAGAAAGAGCGTGGCGCAGCCACTTTTGTTCTGTATATAATAAGTTTTATGGAAATCTATAACTTAAAATTAAATTAGTTATATAGAAATACTATAGTTAGTGAGCTACTAATAGAGTGAATTAATGAATCATATATCACATGGCATGTGTTGCGGTGATTGAGTTTTTATATTTAATAGGATTGCATTGGGTAAATTCATTTATTATAATCACAAATGTCAGCCATTATTATAACCATATATTAAATAAATTTTTAAATTACTTTTTAAATTACTTTTTAAAGTTTATTGAAAAAGGTTTCAAAGAGTGTTATACTAAATTTAAGGAAAATAAATATTGGGTACCTATTTTTCTAAAAGCTAATAGACATGCATGCATCATTAGATTATTAATAGAAGGTATATTTATTGATATGATAAATATGAATAAAAACTAGTACAGCATTATTTAGAGAATGTAAGAGAAAATTAGCATTGCTAGTTATTCTTACCGAAATTTCATGGAAGTCAAATTATAAATATACTGGGCAATTAATGTATCTTTTGTAAACGATAAAAATAGTCTTCCGAACGAAGAAATTTTAGGAATATTATAAACGCACTAGGAATATACGAATTTAAATCAAATGAAATAAAAAATGGGAGATGATTTTAATGAAAATAAAAATTAGTAACTCTGTAATATATATTTTCGCTGCACTTAGTGGGCTTTTGTTTGGTTATGATACTGGAGTTATTTCAGGAGCTATTTTATTTATTCAAGAACAAATGCACCTTGATTCATGGCAGCAAGGATGGGTTGTAAGTTCTGTATTATTAGGAGCTATTCTTGGGGCTGCAATCATTGGTCCTATGTCTGATAAATATGGCCGTATAAAGCTAATTCTTACATCGGCTGTTATCTTCTTTGTCGGCGCACTTGGATCAGCATTTGCTCCAGAAATTTGGTCATTAATTATATTTAGAATCATTCTTGGTGTCGCAGTTGGTGCGTCTTCAGCTCTAATTCCAACTTATTTAGCTGAATTATCACCATCTGAAAAACGTGGAACCATATCAAGTTTGTTTCAGCTAATGGTTATGAGCGGAATTCTATTGGCTTATATTACAAATTATGCATTTTCAGATTTATATACTGGTTGGCGAGTGATGTTAGGGTTCGCAGCTATTCCAGCAGCAGTTCTTTTAATAGGCGCACTTGTGTTACCAGAAAGTCCTAGATTTTTAGTAAAAGATGGACGAGTAGACGAAGCAAGAAGTATACTAGAACATATGAATAAACATGATAAAAGCGCTGTTAATTATGAATTAGCTCAAATAAAAAAACAAGCTGAGATTAAAAGTGGTGGAGTTAAAGAACTATTTAGCGAATTTGTACGCCCTGCATTAATCATAGGCTTTGGTCTAGCTATTTTTCAACAAATTATGGGATGCAATACAGTTCTTTATTATGCACCAACTATATTTACAGATGTCGGATTTGGTGTACAAGCAGCTTTACTTGCCCATATTGGAATTGGAGTCTTTAATATAATAATTACTGCTATAGCTGTAGCCATTATGGATAAGATTGACCGTAAAAAAATGCTTATTTATGGAGCTATTGGAATGGGAGTTTCGCTAATGATTATGAGCATCTCAATGAAATTTTCTAATGGTTCATCTGTTGCTTCGATTATATGTGTTATCGCATTAACTATCTACATTGCTTTTTTCTCAGCTACTTGGGGACCTGTAATGTGGGTTATGGTAGGAGAAGTATTTCCACTAAATATTCGTGGATTAGGTAATTCATTTAGTAGTGTAATTAATTGGAGTGCTAATATGATGGTATCATTGACATTTCCAGCATTATTGAATTACTTTGGTACAGGTAGTTTATTTATAGGTTATGGTATAATCTGTTTTGCGGCAATTTGGTTTGTTCAATTTAAAGTATTTGAAACTCGTAATCGTTCACTTGAAGATATAGAAGCTGAACTTAGATCATATAAAGGAGTAGAAAAACTCCAAAAGGATATCTGCACACAAGATGCTACAACTAAGGCTTAGGTGATAAGAGTAGTTATAAGATGCTATAAAAAAGATATGTTAATTAAACATATCTTTTTTATATAATATAAAGGCAACAAGTCCGCAAATGCCAACAGTTACGCCCATAACGATAGAGAATGCATGTGGATTATCTGCAGATAATGGTAATGCTATATTCATACCAAATATTCCACCTATTATGGTCGGTATTGCCATAAGAATTGTAACTGATGCAAGTACTTTCATAACAATATTTAAATTATTAGATATTACAGAAGCAAAAAAATCCATTGTACTAGCTAATATATTACTATAGATTTCAGTCATTTCTATAGCTTGTTTATTTTCTATAATTACATCTTCTAAAACATCTTTATCTTCTTCATATTTTTGCATAAGCTCTAATTTCAGCATTTTCTCTAAAGTAATTTCATTAGCCTTTAGTGAAGTTGAAAAATAAACAAGTGATTTTTCCAGAGAATGTAATTGTATAAGCTCTCTATTTTTCATAGATTTATGAAGCCTTTTTTCAATCATTAAACTTTTTTTATCTATTTGACGCAAATAAAGTAAATAGTATGTTGATATTCTATTTAGTATTTGTAATGTAAATCTTGATTTTTTAAATGTATAAAAAGATTTAATTTTGTTATTAGCAAAATCCGTTAGGATTTTACTGTTTTTTAAGCATACAGTTATCAATTGTTTATTAGTATGTATTATTGATAATGGGTATGTATCATAAGTAAGAGAGTTATCTTCCATTTCGGTAAACGGTATATCCACTATTATTAATAATGAATCCTCTTCAATATCAATACGTGAGGTTTCTTCATCATCTAGGGCTGCTTTTAAGAATTCCAAAGGGACACCTGTTTTCTTTGATATTAATATTAGTTCTTCAGCAGATGGCGCAATAAGATTTATCCAAGCACCATTTTCTATCGTATCTATTAATTTTAGGGAAGGATCAAATTCACTTTCGCTTTTATAGATTTGAATCAATTTATAACACCTCCTAAGCAGTACAACTAATATTATACTATTATAAGATGGTTTGTAAACACATAGCATTTCTTGTAATATACTATTATTTTATTATTCTGTAAGTTTAATGTGAAAATACATCAAAGGATTTTACGTTTGATTTTTTATTATGCCAGAATCTATGAAGTGAAATATGGTACCTTAAAATATAAATCGATATAATATATGGAGTTTATTATTATCAAAAGCATATATTATATTATTTTTAAGATACCATATCTTAAATTTTTTTTATTAGCAATTTCTATTATTAAAGAATTCAGATTTAACTTCAGAGAGTAAAGTTTCGTTTTGTATTAAGTCAATAGCAGTTAATGCAAGGGCTGTAGCTGCTATATTGCATTGTTTTAAAGCAAACTCAGATGTAGTTGCTTTTGCGAAATCTAGGCTTCCATATTTAATATTTTCATCATCTATTATAGATATATATGGATGTATGCAAGGAACCTTATGACTTACATCTCCAATGCTTAATCCAGCATATATATCTTTTGGTGGATTAATATTTATTATTCCACTTTCTTTAAGGTTATGACTAAATAGCCTATTTAGCGTTCTATTGGTTATTAACTCCTTATTAGGAGACTCATATAAGAAAAATTTATTAGGAATATCTATTAATGCTGTCACATTATTTGCGATTTTTCTTATTTTATCATAAGCTTCGTTAGCAGTTTTTGTGTTAGATGCACGAATGCAAAATTTAATTTCAGAATCTGCTGGTAATAGCAATGTTGTATACCCACCATTAGATATAACCGAATTTATTTCTAAATTATCTGGAAATCCTTTTTTTATAGAGTTTAAAATATTAAGAGTTAGTAAAACGGCATCTAACGATGTATAAGAATTCTGATTTAAAAAACTCAACTTGCTTTCGCTTTCAAACTTAAGTCCTAATGGGATAATTGCTGATGAAGAGCCACTTTCACATGTACATGTGTCAGGGTGAGCTACCATTACAACATCTATGTCATCAAATAGTCCTTGTTTTACCATTGTCCCTTTAGTCCCGCCAAAGTATTCACCGGGGCAACCTACCAGTATTACAGAACCTCCGATGTCATCTATAACACTTCCTAAAGCTAATGTAGCGGATACTGACATTGCAGTAACCATATTATGCCCGGTAATATGACCGTCATTTTCGATAGCGTCATATTCACATAGATAACATATTTTAGGATGACCTTGGCCTTTCTTTGCTATAAATGAATTGTTAATGTTTAAAAAATTTCTATCAACTTCAAATTTGTATTTATTTAATAAATTGCATATGCAATTAGATGCGTTAACTTCATTATAACTTTTTTCTGGATTCTCATATAAATAGGTACAGAGATTTTTAATATCGTCAGCACAAGTAGATAGAAATGAAATAATTTTGTTTTTCATAAGCGCAATTTCTTACTTAAAACTTGCAAAATAAATTACTAGATCTTGTATATAGTACAGGTTTTGCTTTGTTTTACAGTAAGTTCTCCTTTCATATTAATGTTTTTATTGTTAACATGATAATAGCGGTATTAAATATAAGCTTAATATAGCTATCACTTTAAATATTATGAGCAAATTATTATTTGAAAATTTAATAATATAAGCTATTTTTGCAAGCTATATTTACATTATGTAATTTGTATTAAATTCAGTAGTAATTGTGTAAATATATAATTCTCTTTATTAGTATTACCAGAAATTTAAAAAATATCTATATAGAAGTTATTAACATCCATAGGGTGTATAAAGTCTACATAATTGGTAATAATTTTATAAGAATCATAAAATTAAGGGGGAATTACTGATGGAGAATACAAATAAATCATGTTTTTTATGTGGAGCAAGTGATTGCGATGGTATAATATTAAATGGAGAAAAGATTTGTAAAGCATGTGAAGAGAAAATTGTTAATACAAATGTAGAGGATCCAGATTATGATTATTATAAGGATAATGTTAGGATAATCTTATTTAGCGAACATGCTTAGAAATTAAATTCTTACATTTAAACGCTAATATATAGAGGGGTACTTTAAGATGAAAAAAGGTTTATTTATAGTTTTTGAAGGTGGCGAGGGAACCGGAAAAACAACGGCGATTGATGCAATATATGATTGGATTACAGAAAATAATTTTGAATGTATAAAGACGAGAGAGCCAGGCGGAATTAAAATATCAGAGCAAATAAGACAAGTTATTTTAAGCAAAGATAACAAGGAGATGGATGCTAAAACAGAAGCACTATTATATGCAGCTGCGAGAAGACAACACCTTGTAGAAAAAGTGATACCAGCATTGAATCAAGGTGTAATAGTTCTTTGTGATAGGTTTATAGATTCTTCTTTGGCATATCAGGGTTATGCGAGAAATTTAGGAATGGAAGAAGTTTTAAGCATAAATAAATTTGCTATTGGTGAGTACATGCCGGATATATCAGTGCTATTTGATCTTGATCCTAAAATAGGATTGGCTAGAATAGCTAATAATGATTGCAGAGAAGTAAATAGATTAGATATAGAAAAGTTAGAGTTTCATGAAAGAGTTAGAGAAGGATATGATATTGTTTATAAAAATAATAATCATAGAATTGTTAAGATAGATGCAAATAATACGAAAGAAAATGTAATTAATCAAATAAAAAATATACTAAGGCCTAAAATATGGACAAATATAAACTAAGTAATAAAAAGCCACCTATTTGTGGTAAAATAATATGTAGTAAATTATTATTAGTTTAAGGGTGGGAATTAAAATGAAATTGATAATTGCAATTGTTCAGGATGAAGATTCAGCAGATGTCATAGAGGCTTTAACAGAAGAGGATTATAGAGTTACAAAATTAGCAACTACAGGAGGATTTCTTAAATCTGGTAATACTACATTATTGGTAGGAATTGAAGAGGAAAAAGTTGAACTTGTTATTGAAGTTATTAGGAATGTATGTAGAAAGCGGAATGAGACAGTAGTTACACCAACTACCCTTGGGGGAAGTGAAAGTGGATATATGCAACAATACCCAGTGCAAATTAGCGTGGGAGGTGCTACTGTATTCGTAATTGATGTGGATAAGTTCGTAAAAATATGATATCAAGGAGAGATAAGCATTGAGAAAGATAATCGGACATAAAAATATTATCGATAATATAAATAATAGAAGACAAAAGGATTCATTTTCTCATGCAAATCTAATAATTGGTAATGATGGAATAGGAAAAAGTATAGTAGCTAAGTACCTTTCAAATCAAATTATTAAAGAGAGAAATAGTGTGGAGAGTGTAGATATTGTAAGGTATTCTCCTAATTCCAATTCATTTGGTGTTGATGATGTGAGAAACATTATAAGTGAAGTCAATAAAAAGCCTTATGAAGGTGATAAAAAGGTATTAATATTATATAAATGTGACAAGCTAACAGTTCAAGCTCAAAATGCATTATTAAAAACTATTGAAGAACCGCCAAGAGGTGTACATTTAATATTGTTAAGTGATTCTTTAGAAGTAATTTTGGATACCATAAAATCTCGTTGCCAAATATATAGGTTAACACCATTAAATAAAGAAGAAATTTTGAGTTACCTTGAGGAAAAATATAATAATTTAAGTGAAGATGATAAAAAAGCAGCACTAGCTTATAGTGCTGGAATACCTGGAAATGTAGATAGATTTTTTAGCGATGATAAGTTGAGAAATTTGAGAGATATATGTATAGAATTATTTGAAGATATCGTAAGTAGACAAAAAGGTATTATATTAAAGTATGAGGAATTATTAAAAAGTGCAAAAGAAGATAAATTAGAGTTACTAAATATACTTCTATCATATATAAGAGATATATTACTTCTTAAAGAGCTTAATGATAGTGAACTCGTTGTTAATTTTGATAAAATATATAAGATAAAAAATATATCAAGAGGAATGTCTTATAAGAAATTAAATAGTATGTTAGAATACATAAAAGAAGCTAGAATAAATTTTAATAGTAATACGAACTATTCAATGGTCATAAGTGTTTTGCTTATGGGCTTTGCGGAGGTATAATTAATGATAAAAGTTATAGGCGTAAGATTCAAGAAAGCGGGAAAGATTTACTACTTTAGTCCACTAGAATTAGATATAAAAAAGGGCAATTATGTAATAGTAGAGACAGCTAGAGGTATAGAATTTGGTGAATGCGTTATAGGAATTAAGGAGATAAAAGAGGAAGATATAGTATCACCTTTAAAGAATGTTATTAGAATTGCTGATGAGGATGATATTAGAAAACATAAAGAAAATAAAGAAAAAGAAAAAGAAGCCTTAGATATATGCTTAGCGAAAATTCAAGAACATAAATTAAATATGAAATTAATAGATGTTGAATATACATTTGATAATCATAAGGTTATATTCTACTTTACAGCAGATGGTAGAGTAGATTTCAGAGAGTTAGTTAAGGATTTAGCTACTATATTTAAAACTAGAATAGAATTAAGACAAATAGGAGTAAGAGATGAGGCTAAAATGGTTGGAGGACTTGGACCATGTGGTAGACCTATGTGCTGCTCTACATTCTTAGGAGACTTTGCATCTGTATCAATAAAAATGGCAAAGGAACAGAATCTTTCTTTGAATCCAACCAAGATATCTGGAATATGTGGAAGATTGATGTGCTGTTTGAACTATGAACAAACTACATATGAAGGTATAAGAAAGAGATTGCCTAAGGTCGGCTCTATTGTTAAGACAGATGCTGGGAATGGAGAAGTTGTTGGTAATTCAATAGTTAAAGAGATGGTAAAGGTTAAGGTTAGAAGAGGAGACGAGGAAGTTGTTGAGGAATTCAAAATAACTGATGTAGAGCTCGTTTCAGGAAAATATGAAGATACAATTGATGAAAATAATATAAAATTGATTGTTGAGTCAGAAGAAGATAAAACATTAATAAAAAATCTTATTAATGAAAAATAGGAGGAATTTCTATGAAATCTGTTATTAAGATTTGTAATATGGAGTCTAATGACGATGCCAAGATAATTCAAGATACAGTTGTTAAGAATTCGGGGGTAATAGCTACTGAAATTTCGCTTGCAAAAAGGGAGATAACAGTAATATATAATGATATCTTTTTAAAACTCGAAAGGATTATAAATTCCATAGAGGATTTAGGATATGTTGTCTTGTAATCGTAAATAATATAACAATATTAAAAAATAAGAAGTCTAGAATACAAAACACTTTTAAAACATACGAATACGTGTTAAAATGTAAGAGGTTAATTACCACAATTTATTAGGAGGTGTTCTAGATGGCATTTGTTATTAATGATTCATGTGTTAGCTGTGGAGCATGCGCTGGAGAATGTCCAGTTAGTGCTATAACTCAAGGAGATACTCAATTCGTTATTGATGCAGATACTTGTATCGATTGCGGAAACTGTGCTAATGTTTGCCCAGTGGGAGCTCCAAACCAAGAGTAATAAAAGAGAGATCGTCTTTAGGCGGTCTTTTTTTTATTTAAAAATAGTTAAAGCAGTTATTTTCACTATTTATATGGAGGTGTTAACAAGATACATTCAGACTTAAGGTTAGAATTTATATCCAAGTCAGAAGTATCTAATATATTAGAATTTATTTTTTTTATGCTCTTCATAGATATTATAAAATTCTTAGGGTCGTCTAAGTATAAAGATGTTGTATTAGTTTTATAATGCATAGGAACTATGTATTTTGGGGAAATAAGGTTACAAAGTTTCGCAGACTCAAAACCGTCCAGAGTGAAATGTCCACCAATAGGGATAAGTAAAATATCAATATTTTTAAGCTTTTCTAAAATCAATGAACAAGGTATATGGCCTAAATGTCCTAAATGGCATATAGAAAGTTTATCATCCTTAAATATATAAATAATATTTGAGCCTCTTTTTAGTCCATTGCACTTATCATGAAAGGAGTCAAGCCCTTCTATGTTAAGGAAGCTTAAGTTAAAGTTTCCGCTCTCATTAATAATCTTGGTTGTATTATTTATATCATTAATATATGAACTATCAAAATGGTTATGACTAATGGTAATTAAATCAGATTTAGGGAAATTATTATCATAACCTAAATTGTTGCTAAACGGATCAATTAGAATTCTTTTACCAATGGATGTTTTCATAAGGAAACAAGAATGTCCATACCAAATAATTTGCATATAAAACCTCCATAAATTGAAATATATTAGATATTATTAACATACAGTATTATAAATAATCATAAATTTATATTGATACTTCAAAAAGTAAAAGAAGTATAGTATAATATTATAAAGTCAAAGTAAGTCAAAAACAAATAATTAAATAAAGGTTTAAGTAGGTGATGTTATGGCAAGACTTTCAGATATAATAGAAGAGTTTATAAAACAAATGTTTAATGAGAATAGAGATAATGTGATTTTTATACAAAGAAATGAGTTAGCAGATCAGTTTAGATGCGCGCCGTCCCAAATAAACTATGTATTAACAACTCGATTTACCTATGAAAGAGGATATTTAATTGAGAGCAAGAGAGGCGGCGGAGGTCATATAGCGATCAAGCAGTTGGATGAGGATAACTCCAATAGAAGGGAAGAGCTAATTAACCAAAGCATAGGAGAAACAATAACATATCATAATGCAAACGCATTGCTTAATCACTTATTAGAATCTGGAGTTATTGAAGAAAGAGAATGTGAAATAATGAAGATAGCAATAAATGATAGAAGTTTAACTTCAGTAGATAATAAAAATAAAGTAAGAGCTGATATTTTAAAAGCTATGATTATGATAATTTTATCTTAAAGGTGGGGATATATATGTTATGTGAAAAATGTAAAAAAAATGAAGCAAAGATAAATTTAATTACAGTGATGAATGGTCAGAAACAGGAAATTTGGTTGTGTGAAAATTGTGCAAAAGATATAGCTAATATTCCGTTCTTTAGTCCAATAATGCAAAATATAAATGTTCCATTTCAAGGCATACTTACAGAAATATTATCTAATGTAGATAATGGTAAATCAAATATAGATAGCAATAAAGTAAAAGAAATTATTTGTCCAAATTGTGGGTTAACTTATCAGGAATTTAAGAAATCAGGAAGATTGGGATGTGCTGATTGTTATAAAGAATTTAATATTGTACTTGAGCCAAGGATAAAGAGCTTACAAGTTGGAACTAAACATATTGGTAAGATTCCTAAGGTTAAGGGAAAGGAATTGGTTCAAAGAAAAAATCTTAAGGATTTAAAAGAAGAGATGCAAAAATTGATAGTAGCCGAGGAATATGAGAGAGCAGCAATAGTAAGAGATGAAATTAAAAAACTAGAATTATATATATTAGAAAGTAACACTAAGGAAATTACAAATAGAAAGGAGGGAAATTGTGATGAATAGCTGGGAAGATGATAAGGAAAGGCTTGGAGTAGTATTAAGTAGCAAAGTGTTGTTAGCTAGAAACTTTAGCAATTTACCTTTTCCTAATAAACTGAATTATATTAAGGGTAGAGAAAATGGCAAAGAAGTATATAACGTTCTTAAAAACGAATTGGATAATGAAGAAATTACGTTATATGAGATTTGGAATACAAAAGAAGAATTTAGTAAACAATATTTAGAAAGGGATTTAATTAGCAAAGAACTTTTGAAAAATTCTGATAAGGGTTCATTTATATTGAATAAAGAAGAAAATCTTAGCATTATGATAAATGAAAAAGATCATATAAACCTTCAATGTATAAGTGATGGATTTAAATTAGAAGAAATTTTTGAGAGAGCAACAGTTATTGATGATAAGATAGAAGAAAATTTTGACTATGCTTTTGATGAAACATTAGGTTATTTAACAGCATCACCAGAGAATATCGGAACAGGAATGAAGGCATCAGTAGTATTACATTTGCCAGCTCTTAGTATGAGTGAAGAAATTAGTAATATATCCAAAAAACTTGGTAAGCTAGGGATTGCTATAAAAGGAGTCCATTTAGATGGTACAAAAGTTTTTGGAAATTTATACAGAATATTTAATAAAGTGTCATTAGGTTTGACAGAGGAGAATATTATAAATAAATTAAAAGAAGCAGTTTGGAGCATAATAATAGAGGAAAATAAATTCCGAGAAATATTACTTAGTAAATGTAGACATGAATTAGAGGATAAGATATATAGAGCATATGGAATACTGAAATATGCAATGATTTTAGATTTTAAAGAGTCTATTGAACTATTATCAAATGTTAGATTAGGAGCGGAATTATCAATTATAAATATTGATAAGGGTAAGTTAGATAAACTATTTATTCTAATTACTAATTCATCCCTTCAAAATTATTTAAAAAAATCACTAGATGATAAGGAAATTAAGTATGAAAGAGCTAAATTAGTGAAAGAAATATTAACCTAAGGAGAAGATAGGAGGTTTAAGGTATATGGAATATAATAAATTAACAGAAAGGGCACAAGCAGTAATTTTAGAAGCTGAAAATGAATCAGAGAAATTTAAACATGGGTATGTTGGAACTGAGCATATATTGCTTGGTATATTAAAAGAAGATGGATATTCTGCTAAATTATTAAAAAAATATGGGGTTAATAGTGAAAATATTAGAAATATGATACAAAGATACTTGGGTTATGGGGATATCAAAAAAACAGACGATAATATTTTGCTGACCCCTCGAACTAAAAGGTTAATAGATGAAAGTTTTGCAGCAGCAAAAAGATTAAATCATAAATATGTTAGCCCTGAACATATCTTATTAGCCTTACTTAATCAAGAAGAAGGAATGGCATACACTATCTTAAAAAGTTTGAATCTTAACTTCACTATTATAAGTGAAGAATTACTTGTATTTTTATCTGGTACTTATGAAGATAAAGCTAGCGATAAAAATACAATGGATAATAAGAAAGCTAATACTCCAATGCTTGATAAGTATGGAAGGGATTTAACAGTACTATCGAAGGAACAAGGACTAGACCCTGTAATTGGAAGGGATAATGAAACTCAAAGGGTATTAGAAATTCTTTGTAGGAGAATTAAAAATAACCCGTGTCTGATTGGGGAACCAGGTGTTGGTAAAACTGCTGTAGTTGAAGGACTAGCACAGAGAATAGTTGAGGGAAATATTCCAGAGATACTTAGAAATAAAAGAGTTGTTTCTTTAGATTTAACATCTATGATTGCAGGAGCTAAGTATAGAGGTGAATTTGAAGAAAGACTTAAGAAAACTATGGATGAAATAATTAAAGATAAAGATATAATTATTTTTATAGATGAGATTCATACTATTATAGGAGCAGGAGGAGCAGAAGGTGCTATCGATGCATCTAATATATTAAAGCCTGCTTTAGCAAGAGGAGAGATTCAATGTATAGGAGCCACAACTATAGATGAATATAGAAAGTATATTGAAAAGGATTCTGCATTAGAAAGAAGATTTCAACCTGTAACAGTGGGAGAGCCTTCAAAGGAAGAAACGCTAAAAATTCTTAAAGGATTAAGAGATAAATATGAAGCTCATCACAGAGTTGAAATAACAGATGAAGCTTTAGAAGCGGCCGTTAATTTGGCAGATAGGTATATAACAGATAGATTTATGCCGGACAAAGCCATTGATTTGATTGATGAAGGAGCTGCTAAAGTGAGAATCCAAAGCTTAACAGCCCCTCCGGATTTAAAAGATCTAGAAGAAAAAATTGAAAATATAGGTAAAGAAAAGGAAGAAGCTATACGAGTTCAAGACTTTGAGAGAGCTGCTAATTTAAGGGATAAAGAGAGAATTTTAAAAGAGCAGTTAGGTAATATGAAAGATAGTTGGGATACTCAGAATTCTATAAAGACACTAGTTGTAGATGCAGAAAAGATAGCGAGTGTAGTATCATCTTGGACTAAGATTCCAATTCAAAAATTAACTGAATCGGAAAGTGAAAGGTTATTAAAATTAGAGGAAATATTACACAAGAGAGTCGTTGGGCAAAATGAGGCGGTTAAATCTATAGCAAGGGCTGTGAGACGGGCAAGAGTTGGAATAAAGGATCCTAATAGACCAATAGGAAGTTTTATATTCTTAGGACCAACTGGAGTTGGAAAGACTGAGCTTTCTAAAGCACTTGCAGAAGCTATGTTTGGTGATGAAAATAATATTATAAGAATTGATATGTCAGAATACATGGAAAGTCATTCGGTATCTAGATTAATAGGATCGCCTCCAGGATATGTAGGACATGAAGAAGGTGGTCAACTTACAGAAGCTGTTAGAAGAAAACCTTATTCAATAGTTCTTTTAGATGAGATAGAAAAGGCAAATCCAGAGGTATTCAATATATTGCTTCAAATTATGGAAGATGGAAGACTTACTGATGGTAAAGGAAAAATAGTTAATTTTAAGAATACAATAATTATAATGACTTCAAATGTTGGTGCTCATCAAATTAAAAAGCAGAAAAGCATAGGATTTAGTAGCGTTACTTCTAAAAACGAAAATGAAACTGAATATGAAAAGATGAAGGAAAATATATTAGGGGAACTAAAGCAAAAATTTAGGCCAGAATTTTTAAATAGAATAGATGATACAATAGTATTCCACAAATTGAGTGATGAAGATTTAAATCAAATTATAGATTTAATGCTTGCATCAATAAGAAAAAGGCTTGAGGACAGAGATATATACTTAAACTTTGAAGATAATAGTAAAAAGTTCCTACTAAACAAAGGAATTGACCTTGATTATGGTGCAAGGCCACTTAGAAGATTGATAATAAAAGAGGTAGAAGATAAATTAAGTGAGGAAATATTACAAGGAAATATAAGAATCGGAGATAGGGTAAAGGTAAGTGAGTTAGAAAACAAACTTATTTTCAAAAGATTGGCTGAAAGCAATTTGGAGCTCAATAAGAATTAATTTATGTTAATGGGCTATTTCAACGCTATAAATTATTTATACATTGAAATAGTCCGTTTAGCTTAAAGATTAATATTTGGGTATTGAGTAGTTTAAAATGTATTAAATAGTAGGAGAAAATAGATATGAGTAAAGAAAAAAAGGAATTGGATTTAATTATAATTGGGGGTGGACCAGCAGGTCTTACAGCAGCAATGTATGCAGGAAGGGCAAAGTTGAATACTTTGTTGTTAGAAAATGAACTTGTGGGAGGTCAAGTTAGAAATAGTTATACTATAGAGAATTATCCAGGATTTAAAAGTATAGGTGGAGGAGATTTAGCTGATATATTTCAAGAGCAAGCTAGAGATCTTGGAGCAAATATTGATGAATTTGATTCAATTGAAAAAATATATATATCAGATGATGAAAAGATTATAGAAACTGAATCATATATATACCAACCTAAAGCTGTAATAATTGCTACAGGAGCGGCACCAAGAAAACTGCCTATTCCTCAAGAAGAACAATTTTCAGGAAGAGGAATTCATTACTGTGCTATTTGTGATGGAGCACTTTATCAAGGCAAAAAAGTTGCTGTTGTAGGCGGTGGAAATTCTGCACTAGAAGAGTCTATATTTTTAACTAGATTTGCTGAAAAAGTGTACCTAATCAGAAGATATGATTATTTTAAAGGGGAACAGTCATTAATTGATGAAGTTTTCAATAACCCTAAAATAGAGGTTCTATTAAATAAGGATTTAATTCAGGCTAATGGTAAGGAATTTTTGGAATCAGTTATCATAAAAGACACTAAGACTCAAGAAACTAGTAGCTTAGATGTTAATGCAGTTTTTGGGTATATAGGAACAGAGCCTAGAACAAAAGAAGTAAAGGATTATATAAAATTGAATGAGCAAGGATATATAATTACTGATGAAGATTTACAGACAAATATTCAAGGAGTATATGCAGCAGGGGATGTAAGACAAAAGAAGTATAGGCAAATAACAACTGCTGTATCAGATGGCACGATTGCGCTTTTAAATGCAGAAAAGTATATATTACGAAAAAGAAAATAGCATTAAGCATGGAAATATAAGTCAGATATTAATTGATATATGCCAAAATAATTAAGAGGCGCATATACGCCTCTTAATTATTTACCTAAAGCCTTTAAAATAGCAGGCTTATCAAAGCCTATAATAATATTATCATTAATATCTAATACTGGTACACCCATTTGATTAGACTTTTTTATCATTTCTTCTCTAGCTTCCATATCATCTTGAACATTTAATTCTTGAAATTCAATATTTTCTGATTTAAGAAAACTTTTTGCTTTAACGCACCAAGGACAAGTATTGGTAGTATATACTTTTACCATAAATGAATACGCCTCCTTAATAATTATTATTATATTGTAATTAATATTATAATATAGATTTTATAATCATTCAATATAACTAGAAAATAATGAGTTTATTATAAATTATAATTTGGTTATATATTGTTGTCTCATTATTAGAATAATCATTATAGAGTAATTTCGTTAATACATAACTAGTGAATTATATTTTATATTTATTTTCTAGTGTTGATATTAATATTATAATTTCTTTTTATTATATATTTGTTCTTTACTAATCTATTTTATAATAGCTTTTGCAATAATTTATTAAATATTCTAAGAACAAAAAATAAAATAGCCATAAAGTATTATATATAATGATTGGATGGAGGTTAAAAGCTAGCTATATTTAATTCAAAATATATGAGTAAGAAAGTAATATGCTATAATATAATTAAGATTTTTATTAAAAAAGTAAGATGTAATAAAGATCTAGAAACGAAGGGAGAGGTTTATGAAGAAAAAAACATTATATAGATGTAATAGTTGTGGTTTTGAAAGTATAAAGTGGCTTGGTAAATGCCCCACATGCAATAGTTGGAATACATTAGAGGAAATTACTATTGAAGCAAAAAATTTAGAGACCAGATCAAGACAGATAGCAAAAAAGCCGTTAAAAAAACTTTTTGAGATAGTTTCCAATAAAAGCGATAGAATAGTAACAGGGATAAATGAATTTGATAGAGTTATGGGTGGAGGAATCGTAAAGGATTCAATTTCGATTATAACAGCAAGACCAGGAGCGGGAAAATCAACACTTCTTCTTGAAATTTCCGATGCTGTCGCCCAAAAGGGATATAAAGTAATTTATGCGTCAGGGGAGGAAAGTGATAGTCAGATAAAAAATAGAGCAGATAGAATTCTTAATAAAATCCACGAAGATATATGGGTACTACAAGAAACAAGTCTTGATAATGTTTTAGATGCGGTTGAAGAAATAGATCCAGATATTATAATAATAGATAGTATACAAACATTTACTATGGAATCATCTTTGCCAGCGAGAGCAGGGTCACCTACACAAACTATGGAATGTGCTAATGCATTGCTTCAAGTGGCTAAAAACGATAAAAGGCCAAGAGCGGTTATAATAGTTGGGCAGATGACTAAAAGTGATGAACTTGCAGGGTTAAGAGCCTTAGAGCATTTAGTTGATACGGTGCTTATAATAGAAGATGATAGTGATGAAGAGTTAAGAGTACTTGTAAGCTCTAAAAATAGATTTGGTGGTATTGAAAATGGCTTCTTTCAAATGGGAGAGAGGGGGATTATTTCAATAGATAATCCATCAGAATTTTTTATGACAAAGCGTGAAGAAGGAGAAATTGTATCAGGAAGTGCATTAACCGTAATTAAAGAAGGAACAAGAGCAATAATAACTGAAATAGAAAGTTTAGTATCCAAGAGTTTTACTCCATATCCTACAAGAATAGGAGAAACATTAGGAAAGGATAAATTAAACACTTTGATATCTATACTTGAACAACGTGGAGGAATTAATTTATACGATAAGAATGTAATTATTAAAACTACAGGTGGTATAAAAATAAGAGAACAGGGCATTAATTTAGCTGTAATAATGAGTATAGTATCCTCAGTAAAGCAGCAGGGGATAGAATCAAATATAGCGTTTATAGCAGATGTAGGACTGACTGGGGAACTTAAAAAAGTACCATCATTAGAAAGTAGAATTAGGGAACTTGAGAGAATGGGATTTAAAAAGGTTTATGTTCCAAAGGATTCTATAGGAAAAAGCAGCAGCTTGAAGAAAATAGATATAATTGAATTAAAGACCTTGATGGATGTAATAAATAATGTTTATAGAAGTTAGAACACTATAGAAATGACATATTAAATATGAAGAGAATAGAGGCATTTCTTACAAATAAATATATTATAACTTAAATTTTACAAATGTTGTTGAGGGATTATATTTATTATAGTATTATAGTTTCTAGGGCGTAGGTTAAATTTACTCCGAAAATAATATCAGTCAAAATGTTTAATATTTGATTTTAAATAAATCTAGAAAAGTATCAAAATGATTTTTAAAGAAAATGGGTGAGTGTATGAGAATAGAAAAGGGAATAGGAATAAAGAATGTCTTAAAGATAATGTGCCCAGGCACTCAACTAAGGGAAGGTCTTGAAAATATATTAAGAGCTAAAACAGGTGGCTTATTAGTGATTGGTGACGATGAAGAAGTTATGAAACTCGTTGATGGTGGTTTTTATATTAATTCAGAGTATACACCATCATATGCATACGAATTAGCTAAAATGGATGGAGCTATAGTCATAACTGGAGATTTAAAGAAAATCGTTTGTGCTAATGCGCAATTAATACCGGATTCATCTATTCCAACATATGAAACAGGAACTAGGCATAGAACAGCGCATAGGGTAGCTAAGCAAACGAATAACATAGTAATTGCAATTTCTCAAAGAAGAAATATAATAACTATGTACAAGGGTGATATAAAGTATGTATTAAGAGAAAGTAGTGTAATTCTTGGAAAGGCAAATCAAGCGCTTCAAACACTAGAAAAATATGTTGCAGTACTTGAACGTGTTATTAATAACTTGAATTTATTGGAGTTTCAAGACTTAACAACACTATTCGATGTAGTTACAGCAATTCAAAGAACTGAAATGGTAATGAGAATAGTGGAAGAAATTAATATGTATATACTAGAGTTGGGGAATGAAGGACGATTAATATCAATGCAATTAAATGAATTAGTTAAGCATATAGAAAGAGATGGAATATTGCTAATTAGAGATTATTGTAAAGATGGACTTCAATATAACGAGGTATATGAACACATTCAAAAACTAAATTCTTCAGAATTATTAGAATTAGACGCAGTTGCAAGAACATTAGGTCGTGGAGGAATTCCGCTTATGGATACATTAATATCTCCAAAGGGATATAGAATGTTGAGTAAGGTGCCAAGAATACCATCTAATGTTATTGATAATCTTATAAAAGAATTTGAAGAATTAAGTAATATAATTGATGCTGATATAAATGACTTAGATAATGTTGAAGGAATAGGAGAAGCGAGAGCTACTGCCATTAAAGATGGATTGAAACGTATAAAAGAGCAAGTCTCATTAAAAAAGGAAATATGATAATTTAATTTGTGTTAAATTAAATTGAATTTAGTTTATACAGAGAAAAAGGCATTTATTTTGATTTATTGATATAAGATTTAATCTGATTTTTTAAACTTGAATGAAATTATTAGTAAACTTAATAATTTATTCATTTTAGAGGTACTTATTGTATGATATAATTAATATGATTTAGAGAAATATTGAAAATATGATTAAAATACTATCTAATTGTAAATAATTAGAAGGAGGTGAAGTATGTGTTAAAAAGACTATTAAGGGGAATTTTTTCTGTAATTGGATTGATACTGGGATATTTCATATCTGAAATATTACTTACAATCCCTCAGGTTGATAATTTAACTTACATTTCAACCACTATTACTAGAGTTTTATTTATTATTATCATATCTTTTATTTTTGGACTTATATTTTATATTATTTCTCCTATTATATACAAAGGAATTTCTAATTTAATTGAGTATATTGAAAAGAGTATGCAAAAAATGAGCATAACTGAAATCATTTATGGAACTTTTGGAGCTGTAATTGCTTTAATTCTTATGACGTTTATTGCAAAACCGATAAATGATATAAATATAATTGGGCCAATTTTATTAATTTTATTAAATGTGTTAGCTGCTATAATAGGTGCAGAAATAATGATTAAAAAAAAGGAAGATATAACAGCTCTTCTTGTTAATATGAAAAAGCCTGTAATTAAAGAGAAAAAAGTTAAAGAGGTAATAAAAGAATCTATAAAAGGAATTCCAAAAGTATTAGATACATCAGTTATAATTGATGGGAGAATATTTGATATTTGTGAGACTGGATTTGTTGAAGGACCACTGGTTATACCTAACTTTGTACTGGATGAATTAAGACATATATCCGATTCTTCTGATTCGCTAAAAAGAAATAGAGGAAGAAGAGGTCTAGATATATTAAATAAAATACAAAAAGAGCTAGCCATAGAAACTCAAATTGTAGAAGATGATTTTCCTAAAATCGCAGAAGTTGATGCAAAGCTGCTTAAGCTTGCACAAAAAATGGAAGGAAAGGTTATAACTAATGATTATAATCTAAATAAAGTGGCTGAGTTTCAAGGGGTACCAGTATTAAATATAAATGAATTATCGAATGCAATAAAACCAGTAGTGTTACCTGGTGAAGAAATGACGATTGATATAGTAAAAGATGGAAAAGAATCAAGCCAAGGTGTTGCGTATTTAGAAGATGGAACTATGATTGTTGTTGAAGGTGGAAGAAGATATATAGGACAAACAACAAGTGTTATAGTTACATCAGTTCTTCAGACAGCAGCTGGACGAATGATTTTTGCAAAACCAAAAGATAATTAAAAGTTAAGGAGAGTTTTCTGTATGGTTAGTGCGATAGTATTAGCTGGAGGCAGAGGTAAGAGAATGGGCTATATTCAAAGCAAGCAATATATTGATTTGAATGGTGCGCCCATTCTTTATTACACGTTAAAGCAGTTTATAGAAAATGATTTGATAGATAAGATCATTTTAGTAGTGCCTGAAGATGAAAAAGATTATTGTGAAAGAGAAGTATTAAATAAATATGGATTAAAAATAGATGATTTAGTATCTGGTGGGAATGAAAGACAAGAATCAGTATATAATGCTTTGGAGAAATTAGAAAAATCTGATATAGTATTAATTCATGATGGAGCTAGGCCATTTGTATCTCAGAAAATAATAAATGATGCGGTTGAATATGCTAAGCGTTATAAAGCTGCAGCGCCTGGAGTTATGCCAAAGGATACTATAAAAATTAAAGATAGTAATAATTTTTCAGTAGATACTTTAGTTAGAAGTGAACTTGTTGCAATTCAAACGCCACAAGCTTTTGATTTCAATCTAATATATGAATGCCATAAAGAAATAAAGAAAAGATGTATATCGGTTACTGATGATACTAGTGTAGTAGAACTTTTGGGACATAAAGTTTATATTTATGAGGGTGATTATAAAAATATAAAAATAACTACACCGGAAGATTTAATACTTGCAGAGTATTTTGTGAAAAATATAGTATAGTGATAATGTATTGACAGGCTAAATTCAGGAAGTTATAATATATTAAAATAAAATTTAATTAAGATTGTAAAACGTTGATGAAGAATAGTAGAAGTCGATTATATAAGAGAAAAAGTCCGTGGGCTGAAAGACTTTTAAACAGGCTTTGAACCAGCTTTTGAGTATAGGGAAAAACTATCGGTCTAAAACCGTTATCATTGCTAGAGAACAAATTTAGGTGGTACCGCGATATAAAGTTCGCCCTAATATATATTATTAGGCGGGCTTTTTTATTTATCCAATTATATATTTTTAATCTATTAATTATTTATAAAATCTAATATTCAGATTTTATTACATCATATATAAAATATTATTTGCAATCTAACCAATATTATTTAGGAGGAACACCAAATGAAAATGTCTAATATGTTAATATCAACATTAAGAGAAGTACCAGCTGAAGCAGAGATTGACAGCCATAAGCTTATGTTAAGAGCTGGAATGATAAGGAAAATGGCTGCAGGAGTATATAATTATATGCCTCTTGGATTAAAAGTTTTAAAAAAAGTTGAGGATATAATTAGGGAAGAAATGAATGCGGCAGGTGCACAGGAATTTCTAGCATCAGCTATTATTCCAGCAGAATTATGGCAGGAATCTGGTAGATGGGATGCATATGGAGCAGAAATGTTTAGATTAAAGGATAGAGGTGATAGAGATTTCTGTTTAGGGCCAACTCATGAAGAAGTATTTACAGATATAGCGAGAAATGAAATTAAGTCTTACAAGCAATTACCTCTTAATTTATATCAGATCCAAACAAAGTATAGAGATGAGCGTAGGCCTAGGTTTGGGGTGATGAGATCTAGGGAATTTGTGATGAAAGATGCTTATAGCTTTGATAAAGATCAAGTTGGGCTAGATTTAGCTTATGATAAAATGCATGATGCATATGTAAAAATATTTAATAGATGTGGTTTAGATGCAAAATGTGTTGCTGCTGATTCTGGTGCTATTGGTGGTTCAAATTCAGCAGAGTTTATGGTTAAATCGGAAGTTGGAGAGGATGATGTGGTATTTTGCAGTGAATGTAACTATGCAGCAAATATCGAGAAAGCTTCATCACCAGCAGAGAAAGAGTTAAAAGAGGAATTCAAGGAAATAAATAAAGTTGAGACACCTAATACAAAAACTATAGATGAATTGGTTAAGTTTTTCGGTACTAATGAAAAAAAATTCGCAAAGACTATCTTGTTTAATGCAGATGGCAAAATAGTAGCAGTTATGGTTAGGGGTGATAGAGAAATTAATGAGGTTAAGGTTAGCAATGCAATTGGTGAAGTGATTAACCTAGATCTTGCTAGTTCAGAAGATGTAAAAAAGGCAACGGGAGCAGAAATAGGATTTGCGGGACCAATAGGTATAAAAGTAGATATGCTATTAGTTGATGAAGAAGTAGCTAATATGTATAACTTTATTGTGGGTGCTAATGAAACAGGTTACCATATTAATAATGTAAATTATGGAAGAGACTTTGAAGGTGTAATAGGAGATTATAGAAACGTAACTGAAGGTGAGAAGTGCCCGGTTTGCGGTGGTAAGGTGACTATTGCAAGAGGAACAGAAGTGGGTCATATATTTAAACTTGGTACTAAATATTCAGAAGCCATGAATGCTAAGTTTATAGATGAAGATGGAAAAGAAAAGCCATTTATAATGGGATGCTATGGAATTGGAGTTACAAGAACAATGGCATCTATAATTGAGCAACATCATGATGAAAATGGAATAGTATGGCCATTGTCTGTTGCACCATACCATGTTTCTGTAATTCCTGTTAATGTAAAAGATGAGGAACAAGCTAGAATTGCAAATGAAATTTATGAAAAATTAACAAGTGCCGGAATAGAAGTTCTTTTAGATGATAGAAATGAAAGAGCAGGAGTGAAATTCAAAGATTCAGAATTAATGGGAATACCAATGAGAATAACAGTAGGTAAAAAGATTAATGATGGAGAAATTGAATTTAAACTTAGAGATGGAGAAATGGAAGTAATCAAAATAGAAGATGTTTATAATATAATAAAAGGTGAATTTGAGAAAAACAATATAAAACTAAAATAATTTTAGGAGGTAAATTAATGAAGGTATTTAATACTTTAACAAGACAAAAAGAAGAGTTTATCCCTATTATTCCAGGCGAAGTTAAAATGTATGTCTGTGGGCCGACTGTATATAATTTCTTTCACATAGGTAACGGAAGAACATTTATTGTCTTTGACACTATAAGAAGATATTTGGAGTATAGAGGATACAAGGTTAGATTTATCCAAAACTTTACTGACATAGACGATAAAATGATTAATAAAGCTAATGATGAGGGAATTACAGTAAAAGAGCTTGGAGATAAATATATAAAAGAATACTACCAAGATGCCGATTCATTAAAGATAGAAAGAGCTACTGTAAATCCTAGAGCAACAGAATATATTCATGATATAATCAAATTTGTTGAAGAGTTGATTGAAGCAGGATTTGCTTATGAAGTTGATGGTGATGTTTACTATAGCACAAAAAAATTTAATAATTATGGAAGATTGGTAGGGCAGAATTTAGATGATTTGCAGGTTGGCGCAAGAATATCTGTTGATGAAAGAAAGAAAGATCCTATGGATTTTGCAGTATGGAAAGCACAAAAGCCAGGTGAACCTGCTTGGGAAAGTCCTTGGGGACCTGGAAGGCCTGGGTGGCATATAGAGTGTTCGTGCATGGCGAAGAAATTGTTGGGAGATACAATAGATATTCATGCAGGTGGCATGGATTTAAGATTCCCGCATCATGAAAATGAAATAGCTCAAAGTGAAGCTCTAACAGGAAAACCATTTGCAAATTATTGGCTTCATGCAGCATTTGTTAATGTAGATAATAAGAAAATGTCAAAATCATTAAATAACTTCTTTACAGCAAGAGAAGTTCTTGAGGAATATAGTTCGGATGCAATAAGGTTTTTGATGTTGTCTGGACACTATAGAATACAAATAAATTTTACTAAAGAACTTTTAGATTCAGCAAAATCATCAATAGAAAGATTATATAATTGCATAAATAATCTTGAAAATTTGAAAGATGAAGTGACTAAAAAACTAATGGATGAAGCGGAAGAAAAATATCTAAAGTCTTTAGATAAATATAGGGAAAAATTTATTGAGAAGATGGATGATGATTTTAATACGGCAGACGCTATTTCGGTATTGTTTGATTTGACTAAAGATATTAACAATAATGTGAATATTAATTCATCCTCTGAATTATGTGAGAAAGTGGAATCAGTAGTTAGAGAACTAGGAAATCCGCTAGGTATACTTCAAGATCGTATTGAGAAGGATTTGGAAACAGAAATTCAAGAGCTTATTGAAAAGAGACAGCAAGCCAGAAAAAATAAAGATTTTGCACTTGCGGATAAAATAAGAGATGATTTAAAAAGCAGAAATATAATTTTAGAAGATACACCACAAGGTGTTAGATGGAAAAAGATTGATTAATTAAAGAAAGGGTTGCATTTTTGCAACCCTTATTTAAAGGAGAATTATAATGTTAGATGACTTAAGAATTAGAAAATTTTCAAAAGATGAAGCAAGAATGTTGAATTCATTACAATTGGCATTAATAGGTGATGGTGTATTTGAGGTTTTTATTAGAAATTATATTTTGACTCAAAATACAGCATTATCTGCAAATAAGATACATGTGAAGGCAATTGGATATGTAAAAGCAAAAAGTCAGGCGTGTATAATGCATGAAATTGAAAATCTCCTAAATGAGGAGGAAGAAGCAGTTTACAAAAGGGGAAGAAATGCGAAATCACCTACTGTTCCTAAGAATGCAGAGATAAGAGATTATAGAATGGCAACTGGGTTTGAAGCGTTAATTGGTTATCTATACTTAGTAGGTGATAAGGAAAGATTAGAATTTATATTTAACAGAAGTATTGAAATTATTAATTAGTTTATAAAATTAAAAAAAGGAGGGTTTATAATGAATAGTAAGCCGAAAAAAAATATTTCAAATGTCAAGTTTATGGAAAGCAAAGATAAATCTGTAAATCAATCAAAAGGTAAAGTTAAAAGCTATAATGAGGCAAAAAATAAAACGAAGAAAGATAATATAGTAGGAAATGATAAATCAACGGGCGCTATTGAAGAGAGAGAAGATATAGTTATTGGAAGAAATGCCGTAATTGAAGCTCTAAGAGGAGAAAGAACGATCGAAACGCTATATATATCTAATAGTAAATTAGAAGGTTCAATAAAAACTATTGTTGGTTTGGCAAAAGAAAATAGGATATTAATAAAAGAAGTTGATAAAAGAAAACTTGATTCAATGTGTGGTGGAGAAGTACATCAAGGGGTAATAGCAAAAGTTACTCCATATAAATATTCAGAAGTATCGGATATATTGGATTTAGCAGAGAAAAGAGGGGAAGCTCCGTTCATAGTTATATTAGATGAGATTGAGGATCCGCATAATTTAGGATCAATAGTAAGGACTGCGGAATTATTTGGAGTTCATGGAATTATACTCCCAAAGAGAAGAAGTGCATCTGTAAGTACAACCGTTTATAAATCTTCGGTTGGAGCAATAGAACATGTAAAAATAGCTAAGGTAACAAATTTAAATTCGACAATAGAGGAACTAAAAGAAAAGGGGATCTGGATTTATGGGGCAGACATAAGAGCAGAAGAATATAGCTACCAAGTAGATTTTGGAGGACCTTGTGCGGTTATAATTGGAAATGAAGGGAGAGGTATTTCAAAATTAACGGTGGAAAAGTGTGATAAGCTAATAAAAATACCAATGGTCGGAAAGATTAATTCTTTAAACGCATCTGTAGCTGGTGGTATAATTATGTATGAAGTTTTAAAAGGACGATTGAAATAGAGAGAGGTATATCGTGAAAACTATTTTTGTAGATGGATATAATGTTATAAATAGTTGGCCTAATTTAAAACAAAAAAAAGATTCTAGCTTTGAGGGTGCAAGACAAACTCTTATAGATACTTTACATAATTATGGAGTTTTTAATGCTTGTAGAATAATATTAGTATTTGATGCTCATAAAGTTACTGGGAGCATTGAAAAGAAAGAAGAGGTAAATAGAAATATATCGGTAGTATTTACAAAGGATGGAGAAACTGCGGATAGTTATATTGAGAAACAAGTAAATGCTCTAGGAAGGAAACATGAAATAGTTGTTGTAACATCTGATAGCCTAGAGCAGCAAACAATTTTTCAAAGAGGTGCAGTTAGAATGTCATCTTTAGAATTTTATAATGAGGTTCTAAGGATAGAGAAGTCTATAAAAAATAAAGCAGATAAGAACAGAATTTCACAAAAAAATATAATAAGTGATAATATAGATGATAGGATAGTCAAAATATTAGAAGAAATCAGAAGAAGTAAGTAAATTCAGTTGACTAACATAATTTTACTGGGGTATAATTGTCTAAACGAGTGGTTAGTTTAATGCAGAAGAGAGTTGAGAATAAGCAGTTGAAAGGTTTTTTAGATTTCAAAGATAAATCAGACGAAGAAATTGTTGCGAAAGCTAAGAGTGGTAATAGTAGGGCGCAAGAATATTTAATTTCAAAATATGAGAACTTTGTGAAGTCAAAGGCTAAATCATATTTTTTAATTGGAGCCGACAAGGAAGACATTTATCAAGAAGGGATGATAGGTTTATATAAGGCTATCAGAGATTTTAATGCAGAAAAATCAACATCATTTAAAGCCTTTGCAGAAATATGTGTAATCAGACAAATAATAACTGCAATAAAAACAGCTACTAGGCAGAAACATATTCCGTTAAATACTTATGTCTCTTTAAATAAGCCAATATATGAAGAGGAATCAGAGAGAACTCTGCTTGATGTTTTGGCAGGATTGAAAATTTCAGATCCTGAAGAGCTAATGATTAGTAAAGAACAAATGGATTATATCGAGAAAAAGATTTCGAAAGTGTTATCAGATTTGGAATTAGAGGTTCTTACTTCATACCTAGATGGAAAATCTTATCAGGAGATTGCAAGTGATTTAGAACGACATTCGAAGTCCATAGATAATGCATTACAAAGAGTAAAGAGAAAATTAGAAAAATGCTTAGATTTAAAGTGATAATTTATATTGACAAATAAAAAGAATAATAGTAAACTTTATAATTGGTATATCAAAGAAGATAGCAATTTTGAACGCTCACATAGCTCAGTCGGCAGAGCGTCACCTTGGTAAGGTGGAGGTCGTCGGTTCGATTCCGATTGTGAGCTCCAAATAATAAAAAATAAAAAAACACTAGGCCAAGTTTATTAGAAGATAATAAGGGAGGAAAATTATAATGGCAAAAGCAAAGTATGAAAGAAGTAAGCCACACGTTAATATTGGAACAATAGGTCACGTAGACCATGGTAAGACAACATTAACAGCAGCAATCACAACAGTATTAGCAAATAAAGGATTTGCAGAAGCATTTAACTATGCAGATATTGATAAGGCTCCAGAAGAAAAAGAAAGAGGAATCACAATCAATACAGCACACGTTGAGTACCAAACAGAAAACAGACATTATGCGCACGTTGACTGTCCAGGGCATGCTGACTATGTTAAGAACATGATCACAGGAGCAGCACAAATGGATGGAGCTATCTTAGTTGTATCAGCAGCAGATGGTCCAATGCCACAAACAAGAGAACATATACTACTAGGATCAAGAGTTGGTATCCAATATATCGTAGTATTCTTAAATAAAGCAGATATGGTAGACGATCCAGAATTATTAGAATTAGTAGAAATGGAAGTTAGAGAATTATTAAGCGAATATGACTTCCCAGGAGATGATATTCCAGTAATAACAGGATCAGCATTAAAAGCATTAGAAAATCCAACAGATGAAGAAGCAATTAAGCCAATCATGGATTTAATGGAAGCAGTAGATAGCTATATCCCAACTCCAGAAAGAGCAACAGATAAGCCATTCTTAATGCCAATCGAAGATGTATTCACAATTACAGGAAGAGGAACAGTTGCAACAGGAAGAGTTGAAGCTGGAGTACTTCATGTAGGAGATGAAGTAGAAATCGTTGGATTAACAGAAGAAAAGAAGAAAGTTGTAGTAACTGGAATCGAAATGTTCAGAAAGTTATTGGATGAAGCGCAAGCAGGAGATAACATTGGAGCATTATTAAGAGGAGTTCAAAGAACTGATATTGAAAGAGGTCAAGTTTTATCAAAACCAAATTCAGTACATCCTCATACTAAATTTGTAGGTCAAGTATACGTACTTAAGAAAGAAGAAGGCGGAAGACATACTCCATTCTTCGATGGATACAGACCACAATTCTACTTCAGAACAACAGACGTTACAGGATCAATCAAATTACCAGACGGAATGGAAATGGTAATGCCTGGAGATCACATTGATATGAATGTTGAATTAATCACTCCAATCGCAATGGATGAAGGATTAAGATTCGCTATCAGAGAAGGCGGAAGAACTGTAGGTTCTGGAGTTGTTACTAAAATAGTAGAATAAGATACATTTATTACTAATAGGACTAAGTTGTATAACTTAGTCCTATTTAAAGGATGATTGACAAGTCAAATATTCTATGATATTGTATAAAAGTGACATTTTAAGCAACGTAAATTTTAGAAGTGAATAGGAACTCAAGATTCCTATTTAATATATAAGAAAACTGGAGGTGCAGTCATGAGAACAAAAGTAACTTTAGCATGCACAGAGTGTAAACAAAGAAATTATGATTCAATGAAAAACAAAAAGAATGATCCAGATAGATTAGAAATGAAAAAGTATTGTAAATTCTGTAAAAAGCACACTCTTCATAGAGAAACAAAGTAATTAGCCGAAGTAATGACATATAGTTATTAAATTTAAGGATGTGAAGATATGTCAGCAAAGAACAGTGTAAAAACTGAAAAAGCTATTAAAAGTAATGGTTTGTTTGGTTTTTTTCGAGAGGTTAAGGTAGAGGTTAAGAAGATAACTTGGCCTTCAAAAGATGAGACAAAGAAAGCATTTGTTGCAGTTATTGTGTTCACACTAATGTATACTATATTAGTTGGTGGATTGGATTCTATTTTCAATAACCTCTTTAAAATGATTTTAAATTTCAAGTAAAAGGGAGGTTTGGGTGATTTTATATCGCCTGACGAATATGAGTGATAGAGCACGATGGTATGTAGTTCATACATACTCAGGATATGAAAATAAAGTAAAAGCAAACTTAGAAAAAGCAATTGAAAATAGAAATCTTGAAGCATTAATCCATGATATACAAGTACCCATGGAAGAAGTGGTTGAAGAAAAAGATGGAAAGCAAAAAGTCTCATTAAAGAAGAAATTTCCTGGATATGTGCTTGTAAAAATGTTAATGGGTGATGAAGCTTGGTACGTTGTTAGAAATACTAGAGGCGTAACAGGATTTGTAGGCCCAGGATCTAAACCAGTTCCTCTTTCTGATGAAGAAGTGGAATCGATGGGAGTGTTAGAAGTTCCTGTTGAGATTGACTTAGAGGTAGGGGAAAGTATAAGAATTATCTCTGGGCCATTGAGAGATTCAGTAGCCACAATACAAGAGATAATTCCAGATAAACGCAAAGTGAAAGCTTTAGTGGAGATGTTTGGCAGAGAAACACTTGCCGAATTAGACTTTAATCAAGTTGAAAAATTAGTTTAACTATAATGAACTAATTTTAATTAAGTGGGAGAACTAAAAAGAGTTCGTTATACCACAGTAATAGGAGGAATAACAAAAATGGCTAAGAAAGTAACTGGAATGATTAAACTTCAACTTCAAGCAGGTAAGGCAACACCAGCTCCACCTGTAGGTCCAGCTTTAGGTCAACACGGTGTAAATATAATGGGATTCTGTAAGGAGTTTAATGCAAAAACTGCAAATCAAGCTGGGTATATAATACCAGTAGTTATTACAGTTTACCAAGACAGATCTTTTAGTTTTATATTAAAGACTCCTCCAGCTGCAGTTCTAATTAAGAAAGAAATAGGATTAGAAAGTGGTTCTGGAGTACCTAATAAAACAAAGGTTGGTAAATTAACTCAAGATCAACTTAGAAAGATTGCTGAAACTAAGATGCCAGACTTAAATGCTGCAAGTGTTGAATCAGCTATGAGAATGATAGCAGGAACAGCTAGAAGTATGGGCGTAACTATTGAAGAGTAATTCGTAAAAATAAGTGGGAGGTCAAAACCGTTAATACCACAGAGGAGGCAAATTATGGGAAAAAAATACATTGAAAGTGCAAAGCTTATAGACAAGAGTGCATTATATAATCCAGTAGAAGCATTAGATCTTACATTAAAGACTGCAAAGGCAAACTTCGATGAAACTATTGAATTACATGTAAGACTTGGAGTAGATCCAAGACATGCAGATCAACAAGTTAGAGGTGCAGTTGTATTACCAAACGGAACAGGTAAAACAGTTAGAGTACTTGTTTTTGCTAAAGGAGATAAGGCTGCAGAAGCACAACAAGCAGGAGCAGATTTCGTTGGAGCAGATGAACTAGTTCAAAAAATCCAAAGCGAAAACTGGTTTGATTATGATGTAGTTGTTGCAACACCAGATATGATGGGAGTTGTAGGTAGAATTGGTAGAGTGTTAGGACCTAAAGGACTAATGCCAAATCCAAAGTCAGGAACAGTAACATTTGATGTTGCTAAGGCAATTGAAGAAATTAAAGCTGGTAAAGTTGAATATAGAGTAGATAAAACAGCAATAGTTCACTGTCCAATTGGAAAAAAATCATTTGGAACTGAAAAATTAAAAGAAAACTTTACTGCATTAATGGAAGCTTTAGTTAAGGCTAAACCAGCAGCAGCAAAAGGGCAATACTTAAAATCAGTATCTGTTTCAAGTACAATGGGACCAAGTGCAAAAGTTAATCCTACAAGAGCTTTAGATTAGTATTGACTTAAGTGAAATTATGTGGTATAATTTCAAATGTTGTAAAAAGAAAATATTTTTTCCGTAGACAGTGGGTGCGAAAGCGTAAAGATAACTGCCCGCCTAGGTGTATATAATAGATTATATTATAGACCTTCCATGTCTGCGGAAGGTCTTTTTTAATAAAAGAAGCAGTTTATAACTGTGAGGAGGTGGACTACAGTAATGAATAAAAACAGACAACTTAAAGAAGCAAAAGTTGCTGAAATTAAGGAAAAATTAGAAAAATCAAAAGCTGTTGTTCTTAGTAAGTATCAAGGTCTAAATGTTGAAGAAGATACAGCTCTTAGAAAAAGTTTAAGAGAAGCTGGAGTTGAATACAAAGTATATAAAAATACTTTAGTAGCTTTAGCAGCTAAAGAATTAGGCTTAGATGGTATAGCAGAATATTTAGAAGGACCAGTATCTGTTGCATTTAGTTATGAAGATGTAACATTAGCTGCAAGACTTTTAAATGACTTTGCTAAAGATCATAAGAAGTTGGAATTAAAAGCTGGTATTATAGAAGGAGAAATCTATGATGAAGCTAAAATTAAACAGCTTGCAACAATACCATCAAAAGAAGTTCTTATTGCAAAACTTCTTGGAAGTATCAAGTCTCCAATATCAAGCTTTGCACGTGTATTAAGTGCTATTGCTGATAGCAAGGGAACTGAATCTGCAGAATAATTTAAAGATTAATTAAAATTTTAAGAAAAAAATTCGGAGGTGCTATTAAAAATGACAAGAGAAGAAATAATTCAAGCAATAAAAGAAATGAGCGTTTTAGATTTAAATGAATTAGTAAAGGCTTGTGAAGAAGAATTTGGAGTAAGTGCTGCTGCTGCTGTTGTAGCTGGTGGAGCTGTAGCTGGTGGAGCTGCTGCTGAAGAAAAAACTGAATTCGACGTAGTATTAGCAAGCGCAGGAGATAACAAGATTAAAGTTATCAAAGTAGTTAGAGAAATAACAGGATTAGGATTAAAAGAAGCTAAGGAAATAGTTGATGGAGCTCCTAAGACATTAAAAGAAGGCGTTTCTAAAGACGAAGCTGAAGATATGAAAGCTAAATTAGCTGAAGTAGGAGCTACTGCAGAAGTTAAGTAGTTTGTTTTAAAGAAAAAGGTGCTTTATAGCACCTTTTTTAAACTAAATTTATAAAGCTATATAAAATGCTTGTTAGGTAAATAGGTATTTTATATAGCTTTATAACTGAAAAGGATTCTTTAATAATATTTATTGACAAGAAAAATATCCTATGATATTATAATGTAATGTATTATTCTCTATGGAATACTATATATTTATAGTGGAAATAAGGAGTATAATCTGGTGAATAATGGTTATACTATAGAAAGACGCTGTCCGAAAGCAAAGTCCTTAGGGAAAGTATGCTTTTGGCTATTTTAGTTTATTTTATACAAGGGGTGAAAATTCATGGTACATCCTGTCCAAGTTGGAAAAAGAACAAGAATGAGTTTCGGTAAGGTTAATGATGTTACTGAAATGCCGAATTTAATTGAAGTTCAATTAGATTCATATGAATGGTTTTTAAGAGAAGGGCTGCATGAAGTTTTTGATGATATTAATCCTATCACAAACTTCACGGGGAATTTAGTACTTGAGTTCGTAGACTATAAACTTGATATGGAAAATATCAAGTATTCTGTCGAAGAATGTAAGGAAAGAGACGCGACTTATGCTGCACCATTAAAAGTTTCAATCAGATTGCAAAATAATGAAACTGGTGAAATTAAAGAACAAGAAGTATTTATGGGTGACTTCCCATTAATGACAGAGCAAGGTACCTTTGTAATTAATGGTGCTGAAAGAGTTATAGTTAGTCAATTAGTAAGATCACCGGGTGTATATTATAACTACTCTATAGATAAGAGTGGTAAAAAGTTATATTCATCAACTGTTATCCCTAATAGAGGAGCATGGTTGGAATACGAAACAGATTCTAATGATGTAATTTATGTAAGAATTGATAAAACTAGAAAATTATCAATTAGTATATTAGCAAGAGCTATGGGGTTAGGCAGTGATCAGGAGTTGTTAGATTTCTTCGGCGAAGAAGAAAGATTTAGAGCTTCAATAGAAAAAGACAATACTAAAACTAAAGAGGAAGCACTACTTGAAATATATAAAAGATTGAGACCTGGTGAACCACCAACAGTAGATAGTGCTATATCTTTAATAGATACATTATTCTTTGACGCAAAAAGATATGATTTATCTAGAGTAGGAAGATACAAATTTAATAAAAAACTTGCATTAAATCTAAGAATAGCTAACCAAGTAGCAGCCGCTGATATTGTTAATCCACAAACTGGAGAAATAATGGTGGAGAAGGGTCAAAAAATAAGTAGATTAGTAGCTGAAGAAATTCAGAATGCAGGTGTTAAATCTGTTGATGTATTAATAGAAGATAAAGTTATTAGAGTAATTAGTAATAACTTTGTAGATTTGAAGAAACAAGTTTCTTTTGATATTTCAGACCTAGGGATAAAAGAATTAGTTCATTATCCTACTTTGAAAGAAATATTAGATAATTTTTCTGATGAAGCAAGTATTAAAGAGGAAATCAAGAAGAATATTAGTAAACTTATTCCTAAACATATTATAAGAGATGATATATTTGCAACTATAAGCTATGAGCTAGGATTAACTTATGGAATAGGTTATGTTGATGATATAGATCATTTAGGTAATAGAAGATTGAGATCTGTAGGGGAATTATTGCAGAACCAATTTAGAATTGGTCTATCTAGAATGGAAAGAGTAGTAAAGGAAAGAATGACTATTCAAGATCAAGAAGCTATAACTCCTCAAATGTTAATTAATATAAGACCAGTAGCAGCAGCTATTAAAGAATTCTTTGGTAGTTCGCAATTATCGCAATTCATGGATCAAACAAATCCATTATCAGAACTTACACATAAAAGAAGATTGTCAGCATTGGGACCAGGTGGTCTTTCGAGAGAAAGAGCCGGTTTCGAAGTAAGAGATGTTCACCATTCACATTATGGTAGGATGTGTCCTATTGAAACACCAGAAGGTCCAAATATAGGGCTTATAAATTCTTTGGCAACTTTCGCAAAAGTTAATGAGTATGGCTTTATTGAAACTCCGTATAGAATTGTAGACAAAGAGAACGCAAGAGCTACAGATGAAATAAGATACTTTACGGCTGATGAAGAAGATCAATGTTTAATTGCGGAAGCAAAAGAGCCTATGGATGAAGATGGAAACTTTACAAATAAAAAAGTTAGAGTAAGGCATTTAGAAGATATATTAGTTGTTCCAGCAACTGAAGTTGATTTGATAGATGTATCTGCAAGACAAATTGTTTCTGTAGCTACAGCAATGATACCGTTCCTTGAAAATGATGATGCTTCGAGAGCACTTATGGGATCTAACATGCAACGTCAAGCAGTTCCGTTATTAAGTCCACAAGCACCAATAGTTGGAACAGGAATAGAATATAAAGCTGCTGTTGATTCGGGAGTATTGCCTAAAGCAAAAAATGCTGGAGTAGTTTCATATGTATCAGGTAGTGAAATTAGAATTAAGAGAGATTCAGATGGCGGTACAGATATATATAAATTATTGAAGTTTAAGAGAAGTAACTCTGGAACTTGTATAAATCAAAGGCCTATAGTAGATACGGGAGAAATAGTATACAAGAATCAAGTTATTGCAGATGGTCCATCTACAGATTTAGGAGAAATAGCGTTAGGTAAGAACATCAGAATGGGATTTATAACTTGGGAAGGTTATAATTACGAAGATGCTATGCTAATTTCAGAAGAATTAGTAAGAGAAGATATATTTACATCTATGCATATAGAAGAATATGAATGTGAAGCTAGGGACACTAAGTTAGGGCCAGAAGAAATTACAAGAGACATACCAAATGTAAGTGATGATGCACTTAAAGATGTAGATGATAGAGGAATTATAAGAATTGGTGCAGAAGTAAGATCAGGAGACATATTGGTTGGAAAAGTAACTCCTAAAGGTGAAACTGAGCTTACAGCAGAAGAAAGATTGCTAAGAGCAATATTTGGTGAAAAGGCAAGAGAAGTAAGAGATACTTCATTAAGAGTGCCTCACGGAGAAGCTGGAATAATAGTTGATATAAAAGTATTTACAAGAGAAAATGGAGATGAATTGAATCCTGGAGTAAATGAACTTGTAAGATGCTATATTGCACAAAAAAGAAAAATTTCAGTTGGAGATAAAATGGCAGGACGTCATGGTAATAAGGGGGTTATCTCTAGAATATTACCAGAAGAAGATATGCCATTCTTGCCAGACGGTAGACCTCTTCAAATATGCTTAAACCCATTAGGAGTACCTTCGCGTATGAACATAGGGCAAGTACTTGAAGTTCACTTAGGATGGGCAGCTAGTCATTTAGGATGGCATATAGCTACACCTGTATTTGATGGCGCAACTCAGCCTGAAATCACAGAGTGCATGGTAAAGGCAGGATTTAGAGAAGATGCTAAAACCATATTATATGATGGTAGAACTGGAGAGCCATTTGATAATCCGGTTACTGTTGGAATAATGTATATTTTGAAACTTCACCATTTAGTAGATGATAAGATTCATGCTAGATCTACAGGACCATATTCATTGGTTACTCAACAACCATTGGGAGGTAAAGCTCAATTTGGTGGTCAAAGATTTGGTGAAATGGAAGTTTGGGCATTAGAAGCATATGGAGCAGCACATACACTTCAGGAAATATTAACTGTTAAGTCAGATGATGTTGTAGGTAGAGTTAAAACATATGAAGCTATAGTAAAAGGCGAAAATATACCTGAACCAGGGGTTCCAGAATCATTCAAAGTTCTTATTAAGGAACTACAAGCATTATGCTTAGATATTAAGGTATTAAATGATGCACATGAAGAAGTAACTTTAAAGGAATTTGTTGATGAAGATATGGCAAATCTAGAAGTTAATATAGAAGGCACTGAAGAGATTATGGTGCCAGAACCAGATGTATTAGATGATGACAGTTATGATCAAAATAATGATGAAGACATGGATGAAATTGATTATGATGAAAGTGTCGATATAGCTGATCTTGAGACTGAATTAGAACTAGATGATTTTAATGATGAACACTAATTTTGAAGGGAGGATTTACCCTTGTTTGAATTAAATAATTTTGATGCAATACAAATTGGTTTAGCATCTCCAGAGCAAATAAGACAGTGGTCAAGAGGAGAAGTTAAAAAACCAGAAACTATTAACTATAGGACTTTAAAACCAGAGAGAGATGGTTTATTCTGTGAAAGAATTTTTGGACCAATGAAAGATTGGGAATGTCACTGTGGAAAGTATAAGAGAGTTAGATATAAAGGGATAGTTTGTGATAGATGTGGAGTTGAAGTCACAAAAGCTAAAGTAAGAAGAGAAAGAATGGGGCATATAGAATTAGCTGCCCCAGTATCTCATATTTGGTATTTTAAGGGGATTCCATCAAGAATGGGATTGATTTTAGATATGTCGCCAAGAGCTTTGGAAAAAGTTCTGTATTTTGCATCTTATATAGTGATAGATCCTAAGGAAACACCATTATTAAAGAAACAACTTCTTAATGAAAAGGAATATAGAGAAGCTGTAGATAAATATGGTGATGAAAGCTTTGTAGCAGGTATGGGAGCAGAGGCAATTCAAGATTTGCTAAATGAAATTGACTTAGAAACTTCTTCAAAAGAACTTAAAGAAGAATTAAAACAAAGTTCAGGACAAAAGAAAGTTAGAATAATTAGAAGACTAGAAGTTGTAGAGTCATTTAGAAAATCAGGTAATGATCCACAGTGGATGGTTATAAATGTTATACCAGTAATTCCACCGGATTTAAGACCTATGGTTCAATTAGATGGAGGAAGATTTGCAACATCTGATTTAAATGATTTATATAGAAGAGTAATAAACAGAAATAACAGATTAAAGAAGTTATTAGATTTAGGTGCTCCAGATATAATTGTAAGAAATGAAAAAAGAATGCTTCAAGAAGCAGTAGATGCTCTTATTGACAATGGTAGAAGAGGCAGACCGGTAACTGGACCAGGAAATAGACCTTTAAAATCTCTTTCGGATATGTTAAAAGGTAAACAAGGTAGATTTAGACAAAACTTACTTGGTAAGAGAGTTGACTACTCAGGTAGATCAGTTATTGTTGTTGGTCCAGAACTTAAAATGTATCAATGCGGACTTCCTAAGGAAATGGCAATAGAATTATTTAAACCATTTGTTATGAAAAAGCTTGTACAAGATGGAATAGCTCATAATATAAAGAGTGCCAAGAGAATGGTTGAGAGAGTATTACCACAAGTATGGGATGTATTGGAAGAAGTCATTGCGGATCATCCAGTATTACTTAACCGTGCACCTACTCTGCATAGACTTGGTATTCAAGCGTTCCAACCTGTATTAGTAGAAGGTAGAGCAATAAAACTTCATCCATTAGCATGTACAGCTTATAATGCTGACTTCGATGGAGACCAAATGGCTGTCCATCTTCCATTATCAGTAGAGGCTCAAGCTGAAGCTAGATTTTTAATGTTAGCTGCAACAAATATTTTAAAACCATCAGATGGTAAGCCGGTTTGTGTACCTACACAAGATATGATTCTTGGATCATACTATTTAACAATGGATAAAAATGGAGCTAAAGGCGATGGAATGACATTCTCAAGCAAAGATGAAGCTATAATGGCATATGAAGTTAAAGAAATTGACATACATGCTCAAATAAATGTTAGAATGTTTAGAGAAGTCGATGGGGAAATAAAATCTAGGATTATTAAAACTACTGTTGGAAAAATTATATTTAATGAATCAATTCCACAAAATCTTGGATTAGTAAATAGAGAAAATGAAGAAGAATCATTTAATCTTGAAGTTGATTTCTTAATTACTAAGAAATCGCTAGGAAAGATTATCGATCAATGTTATATGAAACATGGTCCAGTAAAGACATCAATAATGCTTGATAATATTAAGGCGTTAGGATACCATTATTCATCAATTGGAGCTGTAACAGTTGCTTCTTCAGATATAATAGTTCCTAAAGTAAAATATGATTTACTTAAGGAAGCAGATGAAACAGTAGAAAAAATTGAAAAGATGTATAAGAGAGGCTTCATATCCGATGAGGAAAGATATGAAAGAGTTATAGAAAAATGGACTCAGACGACTGAAGATGTAGCTAATGCATTAATGGATAGTCTTGATAAATTTAATCCGATATACATGATGGCTGATTCAGGAGCCAGAGGATCGAAATCTCAGATCAAGCAGCTAGCTGGTATGAGAGGTCTTATGGCTAGTCCATCAGGTAAGATTATAGAGTTACCTATAAGGGCATCATTTAAAGAAGGATTAGATGTAATAGAATATTTCTTGTCAACACATGGAGCTAGAAAGGGTAATGCAGATACAGCCTTAAAGACTGCGGATTCTGGATATTTAACTAGAAGACTTGTTGATGTTTCACAAGATGTTATCGTAAGAGAAGAAGATTGTGGTACAGATGAAGGAATATTTGTAAGTGAAATTAAAGAAGGTAACGAAGTTATCGAGGAATTAAGAGAAAGATTAATTGGTAGATATACAGCAGAAGATATTGTTGATCCAGAAACTGGGGATGTATTACATCCAAAGAATGAATATATGGATCCATATGCCGCTGACAAGATAGTTTCTGCAGGAATTAAGAAAGTGAAGATTAGATCCGTATTCACTTGTAAGTGTAAAGTTGGTGTATGTGCTAGGTGTTATGGTATGAATATGGCGACAGCTAAAAAGATTGATATTGGAGAAGCTGTTGGAATAATAGCGGCTCAGTCAATTGGAGAACCAGGAACACAGCTTACAATGAGAACATTCCATACTGGTGGAGTTGCAGGAGCAGATATTACTCAAGGTTTACCTAGAGTTGAGGAGCTATTTGAGGCTAGAAAACCGAAGGGGCTTGCAATAGTAAGTGAAATTGCTGGTACTGCGAGAATAGAAGAAACTAAAAAGAAAAGAACAGTAATAGTTATGGGTGCCGATGGAGAAGAACGTAGCTACGATATACCTTTTGGATCAAGATTGAGAGTTAATGAAAGTGATTATGTTGAAGCTGGAGATGAAATCACAGAAGGTTCAGTAAATCCTCATGATATAATGAGCATAAAAGGAATAGATGGAGCGAGAAGATACTTACTTTCAGAGGTTCAAAAAGTTTATAGACTACAAGGTGTTGATATTAATGATAAACACTTAGAAGTTGTTGTTAGACAAATGACTAGAAAGATAAAAATTGTTGATTCAGGTGACACGGATCTATTACCAGGAACTATGATTGATATGTTTGATTTCTATGAAGAAAATGCTAGAGTAAGAGAATTTGGTGGAGAAGAAGCAAAAGGAGAACAAACTCTACTAGGTATAACTAAAGCAGCATTAGCAACTGATAGTTTCCTATCAGCAGCTTCGTTCCAAGAAACGACAAGAGTTCTAACAGAAGCAGCAATTAAAGGAAAAGTTGATCCTTTAGTTGGATTAAAAGAAAATGTAATAATTGGTAAGCTTATTCCAGCTGGTACTGGAATGATGAGATATAGATCTTTAAAGGTGGAAACAGATAGTGAATTAGTTGAAGAAACTATTGGAGAAACTGTTGAAGAATAAGCATGTATTATATTGACATGTGCAAAATTAAATGATAAAATACAATTTGTGTGATTTTAAATGTGAAATCACACAAATTAATGTCAATATATCATTTTATAAAAGTAAATTTATAGCTTAATACATAGGATATTGATTTATTGTGTAAAATTTAGGTATATTTGATAAGTTGTATGATATACTAACTCATATAACTTGATAAATTAGTGTTTATCTTAATTTTAAAATAGATAAATAAATTTCAGGAGGTGAAAAAATGCCAACTATTAGCCAATTAGTAAGAAAAGGCAGAAAAACAGCAGTAGTTAAATCAACTGCACCAGCACTTAAAGAGTGTCCTCAAAAAAGAGGTGTATGTACAGTAGTTAAAACAACAACTCCTAAAAAACCTAACTCAGCGTTAAGAAAAATTGCCAGAGTTAGATTAACAAATGGATTTGAAGTAACTGCATATATTGGTGGAGTAGGTCACAACTTACAAGAACATAGTGTTGTTCTTATAAGAGGTGGAAGAGTTAAAGACCTTCCTGGTGTTAGATACCATATCGTAAGAGGTGCACTAGACTGCGCTGGAGTAGCTAACAGATTACAAGGAAGATCAAAGTACGGTGCTAAGAGACCTAAGAAAAAATAGGAATTTTAACAAAGAATAGTGCTTATCTTCAACAGAAATTATAGATTTTATTTTGAGTTTATATAGATGTAAAAGATGTAGCACTTTACGGTATGAAAAATACCGAGTACCGATGAACTTAAATTTAAAATGTTAAGGAGGGAAGAAAAGTGCCAAGAAAAGGACATATCGCAAAAAGAGACGTATTACCAGATCCAGTATACAATTCAAAGGTTGTTACTAAATTTATAAATAGTATAATGGAAGATGGTAAGAAGGGTGTAGCCCAAAAGATATGCTATGAAGCATTTGAATTAATAGCAAAAAGAAGTGGAAAAGAAGCTTTAGAAGTATTTGAAGAAGCTATGAACAATGTAATGCCATTACTAGAAGTTAAAGCTAGAAGAATAGGTGGTGCTACTTATCAAGTTCCAATCGAAGTTAGACCAGAAAGAAGACAGACATTAGGAATAAGATGGATGTTAATAGCAGCTAGAAAAAGAGGCGAAAAGCTAATGAGTGAAAGAGTTGCTGGTGAATTATTAGATGCATCTAATAATACAGGAGCAGCTGTTAAGAAGAGAGAAGATACTCATAAAATGGCAGAAGCTAATAAGGCATTTGCTCATTACAGATACTAATATCTATAAAACTGTTTTGGCTTATGCTAAGGCAGTTTTGTCAAATTAAATTATATTTTACTCATTGAGAGGAGGACAAATAAATGGCTAGAAAATATCCTTTAGATAAATTCCGTAACTTCGGTATAATGGCTCATATAGATGCTGGTAAGACAACAACTACTGAACGTATATTGTTCTATACAGGCGTGAGTCACAAAATAGGGGAAGTTCATGATGGTGAAGCTACAATGGACTGGATGGTTCAAGAACAAGAAAGAGGTATAACAATTACTTCTGCAGCAACTTCATGTTTCTGGAAAGAACATGAACTTAATATTATAGATACTCCTGGTCACGTAGACTTCACAGTTGAAGTTGAAAGATCATTAAGAGTACTTGATGGAGCTGTTACAGTTCTTGATGCAAAGAGCGGTGTTGAACCACAAACTGAAACTGTTTGGAGACAGGCAGATAAGTATGGCGTGCCAAGAATGATTTATGTAAATAAAATGGATGCAACAGGTGCTGATTTCTTTAGATGTATTCAAACAGTTAAAGATAGATTAAAAGCAAATGCAGTTCCGATTCAAATTCCAATAGGTAGCGAACAAGACTTTAAAGGAATGGTTGATCTTATAAAGAATGTTGCTTTTATATTCTATGATGATCTTGGAAAAGATATGAGAGAAGAAGCTATACCAGCTGAATATGCTGATCAAGCTGAAGAATACAGAGCAGCAATGATAGAAGCTATTGCTGAAACAGATGAAGAATTAATGGAAAAATATTTAGAAGGCGAAGAGCTTACAGTTGAAGAATTAAAGACTGCCTTAAGAAAAGCTACAATTGCTAATGAAATATATCCTTGTATTTGTGGTTCTTCATACAAAAACAAAGGTGTTCAAGAAATGATTGATGGAGTTGTAGATTATTTACCATCACCATTAGATGTTCCAGCAATTAAAGGAACAACATTAGATGGAGAAGATGATCATAGAAATTCTTCAGACTCTGAACCATTATCAGCTTTAGCATTTAAAATAGCAACTGATCCATTTGTTGGTAAGTTAGCATTTACAAGAATATATTCTGGTGTAATGCAAAGTGGTTCTTATGTTCTTAACTCAACAAAAGGTAAGAAGGAAAGAATTGGTAGACTTGTTAAGATGCATTCAAATTCAAGATCAGAAGTTGAATCGTTAGAAGCAGGAGAAATTGGTGCTGTAATTGGTTTAAAGAACACTACAACAGGTGATACTTTATGTGCAGAAAATAGTCCAATAATTCTTGAAGCAATGGAATTCCCAGAACCAGTTATAAGAGTAGCTATTGAGCCAAAGACAAAAGATGCTCAAGAAAAGATGGGATTGGCATTAGCTAAACTAGCAGAAGAAGATCCTACTTTCAAGACTTGGACTGATACAGAAACAGGCCAAACAATTATTGCAGGTATGGGAGAACTTCACTTAGAAATAATTGTTGATAGACTTCAAAGAGAATTTAAAGTTGAATGTAATGTTGGAGCACCTCAGGTTGCTTATAAGGAAACAATTAGATCAGCTGTTAAAGCAGAAGCTAAATATGCTAAACAATCAGGTGGTAAAGGACAATACGGTCATGCTGTAATTGAAATGGAACCAACCGAAGGTGAATATGTATTTGAAAATGCTATCGTGGGAGGAGCTATTCCTAAGGAATATATTCCAGCAATCGATGCAGGTATTCAAGAGGCATCTAAAAATGGTATAATTGCAGGTTATAATGTTATTAACTTTAAAGTTAAGTTAGTACACGGTTCATACCATGAAGTTGACTCATCTGAAATGGCATTTAAAATAGCAGGTTCTATGGCATTCAAGAATGCAATGTCTAAAGCAAGCCCTGTACTTCTTGAACCAATGATGAAAGTTGAAGTAACAGTTCCAGAAGAATACATGGGAGATGTTATCGGAGATATCAATTCAAGAAGAGGTATAATGGAAGGTATGGAAGCTCTTAATGGAGCGCAAGTTATCAGAGCGTTTGTTCCATTATCAGAAATGTTTGGATATGCTACTACTTTAAGATCTAGAACTCAAGGTAGAGGAGTTTACTCAATGGTATTTGATCACTATGATGAAGTTCCAAAGAATATTCAAGAACAAATTGCAGGTAGCAGAGCTAAATAAAGAGTAATATAAAGTTTTTATCATATTGTATATTAAATTATTTTATGGAACATATAATGTGTTTTAATAATTTTTATATAATATGGTAAAAAACTTGAATAATAAATATAGATATTAAAATATCTATAAGTTATAATATTTACGAAAAGATTCTTTAAATTATGTCTATCAAGGGAGGAAAATTATAATGGCAAAAGCAAAGTATGAAAGAAGTAAGCCACACGTTAATATTGGAACAATAGGTCACGTAGACCATGGTAAGACAACATTAACAGCAGCAATCACAACAGTATTAGCAAATAAAGGATTTGCAGAAGCATTTAACTATGCAGATATTGATAAGGCTCCAGAAGAAAAAGAAAGAGGAATCACAATCAATACAGCACACGTTGAGTACCAAACAGAAAACAGACATTATGCGCACGTTGACTGTCCAGGGCATGCTGACTATGTTAAGAACATGATCACAGGAGCAGCACAAATGGATGGAGCTATCTTAGTTGTATCAGCAGCAGATGGTCCAATGCCACAAACAAGAGAACATATACTACTAGGATCAAGAGTTGGTATCCAATATATCGTAGTATTCTTAAATAAAGCAGATATGGTAGACGATCCAGAATTATTAGAATTAGTAGAAATGGAAGTTAGAGAATTATTAAGCGAATATGACTTCCCAGGAGATGATATTCCAGTAATAACAGGATCAGCATTAAAAGCATTAGAAAATCCAACAGATGAAGAAGCAATTAAGCCAATCATGGATTTAATGGAAGCAGTAGATAGCTATATCCCAACTCCAGAAAGAGCAACAGATAAGCCATTCTTAATGCCAATCGAAGATGTATTCACAATTACAGGAAGAGGAACAGTTGCAACAGGAAGAGTTGAAGCTGGAGTACTTCATGTAGGAGATGAAGTAGAAATCGTTGGATTAACAGAAGAAAAGAAGAAAGTTGTAGTAACTGGAATCGAAATGTTCAGAAAGTTATTGGATGAAGCGCAAGCAGGAGATAACATTGGAGCATTATTAAGAGGAGTTCAAAGAACTGATATTGAAAGAGGTCAAGTTTTATCAAAACCAAATTCAGTACATCCTCATACTAAATTTGTAGGTCAAGTATACGTACTTAAGAAAGAAGAAGGCGGAAGACATACTCCATTCTTCGATGGATACAGACCACAATTCTACTTCAGAACAACAGACGTTACAGGATCAATCAAATTACCAGACGGAATGGAAATGGTAATGCCTGGAGATCACATTGATATGAATGTTGAATTAATCACTCCAATCGCAATGGATGAAGGATTAAGATTCGCTATCAGAGAAGGCGGAAGAACTGTAGGTTCTGGAGTTGTTACTAAAATAGTAGAATAAGATACATTTATATTTGACAGTAAAAGCAAGGTATAATTTCCTTGCTTTTATTTTATGAATTGTATAATTTAGTTAGTATTTCATAATGAAATCAGATTGTTATCACAAATATTTATTTATTATCCGAAAATAAATTATGACAAAATGATATAAAAGTTTTAGTAAAGATAATTAAAAAATCACCAAATATCAGGAATTAAAAAAAAATAGGAAAATGTAAAAAAAAGCTTGAAAAGACAATATAACAATAGTATAATTAAGAAGTTGCATAGCATACAGCGAGGATTCAAGAGGTTGCCGGACTTCCGGGTAATTCTTGATGAGTAAGTTTGGATCTAGAATCCGACGACAGGGATTCTGTATTAAGTTTGGATATCACGAAACACCTGGAACAGTTTACAGAATAGCCGCTGTTGTGCGTTAGAAGTAAAACGTACATAAAAGGAGGGAAATGAAATGTCAAAGCAAAAAATAAGAATTAGATTAAAGGCTTTTGATCATACAATTTTAGATCAATCAGCTGAAAAAATTGTTGAAACTGCAAAAACATCAGGAGCTAAGGTTGTAGGGCCAGTTCCACTACCAACTGAAAAAGATGTTGTTACAATATTAAGAGCGGTTCACAAGTACAAAGATTCAAGAGAACAATTTGAGATAAGAACTCATAAGAGATTAATCGATATTGTTAATCCATCACCTAAAACTGTTGATGCATTAATGAGATTAAATCTTCCAGCGGGTGTTGATATAGAAATCAAGCTTTAGTACTGGAAATAATATAAAACGGCTAGTTATGATTGTTAACAGTCCGCTAATTAGTTTGGGAGGTGTAAATACATGAAAAAAGCTATAATTGGAAGAAAAGTTGGAATGACACAAGTTTTTGATGAAAAAGGAAAAGTGATTCCTGTAACTGTAGTAGAAGCTGGCCCATGTGTTGTTGTTCAAAAGAAAACATTAGAAAATGATGGTTATGAAGCAATACAAGTTGGTTTCGATGAAATAAGAGAAAAATTAGCTAACAAGCCAAGAAAAGGTCACTTTGCTAAGGCTGGAGCTACTTTAAGAAGAACTCTTAAAGAATTTAGACTTGACGATATAAGTCAATACGAAGTTGGAAATGAAATAAAAGCTGATGTATTTGGAGCAGGAGATAAAGTTGATGTATCTGCAGTATCTAAGGGAAAGGGTTTTCAAGGATCAATTAAAAGATGGAATCAACAAAGAGGACCTATGACTCATGGTTCTAAGTTCCATAGAGCACCAGGTTCAATGGGAGCTTCATCAGATCCGTCTAGAACATTCAAAAACAAGAGAATGCCAGGACATATGGGATCTGTAAATACAACAGTACTTAATTTAGAAGTTGTTAAAGTAATAGCTGAAAAGAATTTAATACTAATTAAGGGTGGAATCCCAGGACCTAATAAAGGTACAGTAGTAATTAAAGATACAGTTAGAGCTTAATTTCTTTGAAGAAAGGAGGAAATAAAATGCCTACAGTAGGAGTATTTAATAAAGAAGGAAATAAAGTTGCAGATATGGAATTAAATGAAAATGTATTTGCAGCAGAAATTAATGAATATGCATTGCACCAAGTAGTAGTTGCATTATTAGCTAACAAAAGACAAGGAACTCAATCAACTAAAACTAGATCTGAAGTTAGAGGAGGCGGAATCAAGCCTTGGAGACAAAAGGGTACTGGAAGAGCAAGACAAGGTTCTATCAGATCACCACAATGGATCAAAGGTGGAATTGTATTCGCACCAAAGCCAAGAGACTACAGAGTTTCAGTTCCAAAGAGTATGAGAAAGGTTGCTATGAAATCTGCTTTAACTAGCAAGGTTCAAGATAATCAAATGATAGTTCTTGATTCGTTAAATTTTGAAGCACCAAAAACTAAGAGCATGATAGAAATGCTAAAGGCTTTAGAAGCTAATAAAGCATTAATTATAACAGCTGAATCAAATGAAGTTGTTTATAAGTCAGCAAGAAACATTCAAGGAATAAGTGTTATTCCTGCAAACAACATCAATGTATATGATTTATTAAAATATGAAAAATTAATCATAACTAAAGATGCTGTATCAAAAATTGAGGAGGTGTACGCATAATGAAATTAACAAGCCATGATATAATAAGAAAGCCAATCATAACTGAAAAAAGTATGGCGTCTATGGCCGAAAAAAGGTACACTTTCATAGTTCATGTTGATGCTAATAAATCTCAAATAAAGAGAGCTGTGGAAGAAGTTTTCAATGTTAAAGTTGAATCTGTTAACACTATAAACGGCTTAGGTAAAACTAAGAGAATGGGCGTACATGTAGGTAAGAGATCAGATTACAAGAAAGCTATAGTTACATTAACTGAAGAAAGCAATGGAATTGAATTCTTCGAGGGAATGCAATAATAGTAGAATAAAGCCATTATTGGTGATCAACACCAGAGAAGCTTGAAGAAGGAGGGAATTTTAAATGGCAGTTAAAAAGTTTAACCCTATTACACCAGCAAGAAGACAAATGACTATGCCAACTTTTGAAGAAATAACTTCACAAGAACCAGAAAAGTCACTTCTTGTTGCATTAAAGAGTAAAGCGGGTAGAAATGCTCAAGGTAAAATTACTGTTAGACATCGTGGCGGCGGTGTTAAGAGAAAATATAGAATAATAGACTTTAAAAGAAATAAAGATGAAATCCCAGCAAAGGTTGCAACTATAGAATATGATCCAAACAGATCAGCATATATTGCTCTTGTTATATATAGCGATGGAGAAAAGAGATATATTCTTGCGCCTGCAGGATTAAAAGTTGGAGATGTAATAGAGTCTGGAGTTAATGCTGATATCAAACCTGGTAATGCACTTCCATTAAAGAACATACCAGTAGGTACAGTTATTCACAATATAGAGTTACAAAGAGGTAAAGGTGGTCAATTAGTTAGAGCAGCAGGTGGATCAGCTCAATTAATGGCTAAAGAAGGAGATTATGCAACTCTTAGATTACCATCAGGTGAAATGAGATATGTAAGAATCGAATGTAGAGCTACAATAGGAACACTTTCTAATGCAACAAACGATATTGTTAATATCGGTAAAGCTGGTAGAAAGAGACATATGGGATGGAGACCAACAGTTAGAGGATCTGTAATGAACCCTAATGATCACCCTCATGGTGGTGGTGAAGGTAAGTCTCCAGTTGGTAGACCAAGTCCAGTTACTCCATGGGGTAAACCAGCACTTGGATACAAAACTAGAAAGACTAAGAAATATTCAGATAAATTTATTATCAAAGATAGAAGAGCTAAGTAGTTTGAGGAGAATAGTAAGTTCTCTTCACAACTTAGACCTTAGTGTTTATGAAGGGAGGCATATTAGTGAGTAGATCAACAAAGAAAGCACCTTTTGTTCATGAGGGACTTTTTAAGAAAATAGAAGAAATGAATGGTAATGGAGAAAAAAAGGTTGTTAAGACTTGGTCAAGAAGTTCAACAATTTTTCCACAATTCATAGGTCATACAATTGCTGTTCATGATGGAAGAAAGCATGTACCAGTATATATATCAGAAGATATGGTTGGCCATAAATTAGGTGAGTTTGTATTAACTAGAACTTATAAAGGTCATGACGATAAAACATCAAAAAGATAGCCTGGAAAGGAGGATCATAAATGGAAGCTAGAGCTATAGCAAAATATATTAGAATGTCTCCAACAAAGGTAGGAGTAATTCTTGATTTAATAAGAGGAAAACAAGTTAACGAAGCTTTTGCTATTTTACAATATACTCCAAGAGAAGCAGCGGTAGTTATAAATAAAGTTTTAAAATCAGCTGTTGCTAATGCAGAAAACAATTTGGAATTGAATGCTGATAACTTATATGTTTCAGAGTGTTTCGTTGGTCAAGGATCAACATTAAAGAGATTCCAACCTCATGCTCAAGGTAGAGCATTTAAAATATTAAAGAAAACAAGCAATATAACAGTAGTTGTTAAAGAAAGAGCTTAATAAGATAAAAGGAGGGAAAAGCAAGTGGGTCAAAAAGTAAATCCTCATGGCCTTAGAGTAGGTGTTATCAAGGGATGGGACGCAAAATGGTATGCTAACAAGAAAAACTTTGCTGATAATCTTATAGAAGATAACAAGATCAGAAAATTTGTGAAAAAGGAACTTTTTTCTGCAGGTATTTCTAAAATTGAAATTGAAAGAGCTGCTAAAAGAGTAAAATTAAACATATATACAGCAAAGCCTGGTGTTATAATAGGTAAAGGTGGATCTGGAATTGAGGCTTTAAAAAATAAATTAACTCAATTCGTTGAAAATAAGAATGTTTTAATAAACATAGTTGAAGTTAAAAGTGCAGAAGCTGATGCACAATTAATGGCTGAAAATATTGCTGCACAATTAGAAAAAAGAATTTCATTCAGAAGAGCTATGAAGCAAACAATGCAAAGAGCTATGAAACACGGAATAAAAGGTGTAAAAACTGCTTGTTCTGGTAGATTAGGTGGAGCAGAAATAGCAAGAACTGAACATTATCATGAAGGAACAATTCCACTACAAACATTAAGAGCTGATATCGATTATGGATTTGCTGAAGCAGATACAACATATGGAAAAATCGGAGTTAAGGTTTGGGTTTATAATGGAGAAGTTCTTCCAACTAAGAAAGTAGAAAAGGAAGAGGCTAACGCATAGGAAAGGAGGAATAGATCATGTTAATGCCTAAAAGGGTAAAACATCGTAAGGTGCAACGTGGTAGAATGAAAGGTAAAGCTACAAGAGGTAATTTCTTAGCTTATGGTGATTACGGAATCCAAGCGCTAACTTGTGGATGGATAACAAGTAACCAAATTGAATCTGCCAGAATTGCTATCAATAGATACATTAAAAGAGGTGGAAAACTTTGGATAAAGATTTTCCCAGATAAACCAGTTACAGAAAAGCCAGCTGAAACAAGAATGGGTTCAGGTAAAGGATCACCAGAATACTGGGTTGCAGTAGTTAAACCAGGTAGAGTACTATTTGAATTATCAGGAGTACCAGAAGAAACTGCAAGAGAAGCAATGAGACTTGCTTCACATAAACTTCCTGTAAAAACAAAATTTGTTTCAAAAAGAGATTTTGAGGAAATGGGTGGTGAAGAATAATGAAGGCTAGAGAATTAAAAGAATTGAAATCAAGCAATCCTCAAGATTTAACAGTTAAATTGGGCGATCTTAAAGCGGAGTTATTTAATTTAAGATTTCAATTAGCTACAGGACAATTAGAAAATCCAATGAGAATAAGAGAAGTTAAGAAATCTATAGCCCAAATAAAAACCATCTTAAGAGAAGAAGAATTAAAAGCATTGGAACAATAAAAGTTGGAAGGAGGTAAGCCCTAATGGAAAGATCATTAAGAAAGAAAAGAATTGGTAGGGTTGTTTCTGATAAAATGGAAAAAACTATTGTAGTTGCAGTTGAAACTAAGGTTAGACACCCATTATACGGTAAGACAGTTAATAGAACTACAAAGTTTAAAGTACATGATGAGAATAATGAAGCTAAAATTAATGATAGAGTATCAATAATGGAAACTAGACCTTTATCTAAAGATAAGAGATGGAGACTTGTTGAAATAGTTGAAAAGGCTAAATAAGCTTTAAAACTGAAAGGAGGGTAATTTAATGATACAACAACAAACCTTATTAAAGGTTGCAGATAATTCAGGTGCAAAGGAAATTATGTGTATCAGAGTATTAGGTGGATCTAAAAGAAAGTTTGGTAATATCGGCGATGTTATAGTTGCTAGCGTTAAAAGTGCAACACCAGGTGGAGTTGTTAAAAAAGGTGATGTTGTAAAGGCAGTTGTAGTTAGATCAGTAAAAGGTGTAAGAAGAGCTGATGGTTCATATATTAAATTTGACGAAAACGCAGCAGTTATAATCAAAGATGATAAGCAACCAAGAGGAACTCGTATCTTTGGACCTGTTGCTAGGGAGCTAAGAGATAAAGAATTCACTAAAATTTTATCATTAGCACCAGAAGTTCTATAAGAGGAGGTGGCCAACTTGAAGATACATGTAAGAAAGAATGATACAGTTATTGTTATATCTGGAAAAGATAAAGGCAAAACTGGTGAAGTGTTAAAAGCGTATCCAAAGACAGGAAAAGTTCTTGTTCAAGGAGTTAATATAGTTAAAAAACATCAAAAAGCTAATAAGGGTCAAGTTGAAAGCGCTATAATTGAAAAAGAAGCAGCAATCAACAGCTCAAAAGTTATGTTATATTGTAACAAATGTAAGAATGCGACTAGAATTAGTAACAAAGTTTTAGATGATGGTACTAAGGTTAGAGTATGTAAAAAATGCGGAGAAACATTCTAGATTTTGAAAGGAGGTAACTAATATGACAAGACTTCAAGAAAAATATCAAAAAGAAGTAGTTCCAGCTATGATTGAAAAGTTCGGATATAAAAACATAATGGAAGTACCAAAGCTAGAAAAGATAGTAATCAACATGGGAGTTGGAGAAGCTAAGGAAAATCAAAAAGTGCTAGAATCAGCAGTTAATGATTTGACTTTAATAGCAGGTCAAAAGCCTGTATTAACAAGAGCTAAAAAGTCTGTAGCTAACTTTAAAATTAGAGAAAATATGCCATTAGGATGTAAAGTTACTCTAAGAAAAGCTAACATGTTTGAATTTGCTGATAAACTAATGAGCATAGCACTACCAAGAGTAAGAGATTTCAGAGGAGTTTCTAGCAAAGCTTTCGATGGTAGAGGAAATTATTCATTAGGAATTAAAGAACAATTAATATTCCCAGAAATAGAATATGATAAGATAGATAAAGTTAGAGGAATGGATATAATCTTCGTTACTACAGCTAACACTGACGAAGAAGCTAGGGAATTATTAAGATTCCTTGGAATGCCATTCGCTCAATAATAAGGAGGGAAACACATTGGCACGTAAGGCTATTATTGAAAAGTGGAGCAAAACTCCTAAATACAAGACAAGAGCTTATACAAGATGTAGAATATGTGGAAGACCACATGCTGTATTAAAAAAATATGGAGTATGCCGTATTTGTTTTAGAGAACTTGCTTATAAGGGCGAAATTCCAGGTTGTAGAAAAGCAAGTTGGTAAGATATACGATGTAACGAAAGGAGGCACATTAAATGGTTATGACAGATCCTATAGCAGATTTATTAACTCGTGTAAGAAATGCTAATGCTGTAAGACATGAAGTGGTAGAAGTACCTTCTTCAAACGTAAAGAAGGAAATTGCAAATATATTATTACAAGAGGGTTATATAAAAGAAATAAATGAATATAACGATGGAGTTGTTCCAATGTTAAGATTATCTCTTAAGTATGGAGCTAATAAAGAAAGAGTTATAACTGGTATTAAGAGAATTTCTAAACCAGGATTAAGAGTTTATTGCAAGAAAGACGAGGTACCAAAAGTTCTTAATGGATTAGGTATCGCTGTTGTTTCAACTTCAAATGGAATAATGGTAGATAGAGAAGCTAGAAAGAACGGATTAGGTGGAGAAGTAATCTGCTACGTTTGGTAATATCTCAGATAAATTAAACTATATAAAATTGTAAAATGCAATTTTAAAATAATACAGGAGGTGCAATTATGTCAAGAGTAGGTAGATTACCAATAGCTATTCCTGCTGATGTAACTGTTACTGTAACACCAGACAATTTAGTTACAGTTAAGGGACCAAAAGGTGAATTAGTTAAAACTATGCATAAAGATATTAGCATAGCTGTTGAAAACAATGAAGTAATTGTTACTAGACATAGTGAACAAAAAGATCACAGAGCTCTTCACGGTTTAACAAGAGCATTAATTAATAATATGGTAATTGGAGTAAAACAAGGGTACCAAAAAACTTTAGATTTAGTTGGTGTTGGTTATAGAGCTCAATTACAAGGCAAAAAGCTTGTAATGAACCTTGGATATTCACATCCAGTTGAAATTGAACCTATTGACGGAATCACATTTGAAACTCCAGCTGCAACTAGAGTAATAGTTAGTGGAATCGACAAAGAAAAAGTTGGATTTGCTGCAGCGGATATAAGAAAATGGAGAGTACCAGAACCATATAAGGGTAAAGGTATTAAGTATGAAAATGAAGTGATCAGACGTAAAGAAGGTAAGACTGGTAAGAAATAATAGAAAGGAGTGAGTTTTATGTTCAAAAAGGTAGACAAAAAGGCGAGCAGAGAAAAACGTCACCTTAGAGTTCGTAAAAAAGTTTTTGGAACTGCGGAAAGACCAAGACTTTCAGTATTTAAGAGTGAAAAGAATATATATGCACAAGTTATTGATGATATAAATGGTGTTACATTAGTAGCTGCTTCAAGTTTAGAAAAAGATTTTGCTGCAAAAGGCGGAAACAAAGAAGGTGCTAAACTTGTAGGTGAATTAGTAGCTAAAAAAGCTATAGAAAAAGGAATTGACGTAGTGGTATTTGATAGAGGCGGATACATATATCACGGAAGAATTCAAGAATTAGCACAAGCAGCTAGAGAAGCTGGCTTGAAATTCTAATTAAACAAGGAGGGAAATAAATGAGAATCGATCCTAGTACACTAGACCTTAAAGAAAAGGTTGTTTTCATAAACAGAGTTACTAAGGTTGTTAAGGGTGGTAGAAACTTCAGATTCAGCGCTCTAGTTGTTGTCGGAGACGAGAACGGACACGTTGGCGTTGGAATGGGTAAGTCAATCGAAATCCCAGAAGCAATAAAAAAAGGAATAGAAGATGCTAAGAAGAACTTAGTAAGCGTTGCAATGGTAGGAACAACAATTCCTCACCAAGTTAATGGTAAGTTCGGAACTGCAAATGTTCTAATTATGCCAGCTAAAGAAGGTACAGGAGTTATTGCTGGAGGTCCAGCAAGAGCAGTACTTGAATTAGCAGGATTAAAGGATGTTAGAGCTAAATCATTAGGTTCAAATAATCCTAATAACATGGTAAATGCAACAATAAACGGATTAGCTAGCTTAAGAACAGTAGAAGATATAGCTAAATTAAGAGGCAAATCTGTTGAAGAAATATTAGGTTAAGGAGATATTGCAATGGCTAAATTAAGAATTACATTAGTTAAGAGCTTAATAGGTAGAAAAAAAGACCATATCGCTACTGCAAATGCTCTTGGACTAACAAAGATAAGAAAAACAGTAGAACCTGAGGCAACACCTCAAGTTCAAGGTATGATAAAAAAGATTGAATATCTATTAAAAGTAGAAGAAGTATAAAAACAAGGAGGTGCACTGAATATGAAACTTCACGAATTAAAACCAGCAGCAGGTAGCAAGAAAGCACCTAAAAGAATTGGTAGAGGTACTGGTTCTGGATTAGGAAGAAATGCTGGTAAAGGTGAAAAGGGTCAAAATGCAAGATCAGGTGGTGGCGTAAGACCTGGTTTTGAAGGCGGTCAAATGCCTTTATATAGAAGACTTCCTAAGAGAGGTTTTACAAACATTTTTGCAAAGAAGATTGTTAGCATAAATCTTGACAGATTAAATATCTTTGAAAATGGTACTGAAGTTACTCCAGAATTATTACTTGAAAGAAGAGTTGTAAGTAAAGTTTTGGATGGAGTAAAGATTCTTGGAAACGGAACATTAGAAAAAAGCTTAACGGTTAAAGGATGTAAGTTCTCTAAGTCTGCTATAGAAAAGATTGAAGCAGCTGGGGGAAAAGTTGAGGTGATGTAAAGTGCTTCAAACTTTAAGCAATGCATTCAAAGTTCCTGAACTTAGAAAAAAGATTTTATGGACAGTATTATTAGTTGCAGTTTTCAGGATGGGAAGTCATATTCCTCTTCCTGGAATTAACTCTGATTTTTTAAAAAATCTATCTCAGTCTGGTGGACTATTAGGATTTTATGATATGCTTTCTGGAGGAGCTTTTAGCAGATCCAGTATATTAGCATTAGGAGTTATGCCATACATTAATGCATCAATAATAATTCAATTATTAACTGTTGCTATCCCACAATTGGAACAACTATCAAAAGAAGGAGATACTGGCAGAAAAAAGATACAAAATGCAACACGTTATGTATCTCTTGGAATAGCTTTTATCTTAGCTTATGGAATTTTTGCAACAATTTCAAGTAGTGGAGCTACAGTTGGATTAACTGCAATCCAAAAAACTATTGTTGTTTTTGCACTAGTGGTTGGAACAACATTTTGTATGTGGTTGGGTGATCAACTTACAGTTAAGGGCATTGGAAATGGTACTTCAATACTAATATTCGTTAATATAATTTCGAGAGTTCCAGCAACAATTGCTTCAATGATGACACTTCAGCAAGCAGGAAGTGCAAGTATTGTGGAAATTGTACTATTTGGAGTATTTACTGTATTTCTACTTGCTACTATACTATATTTTTCTTTATCAGAAAGAAGGATACCTGTGCAGTATGCTGGTAAATTTGCATCAGGCAATAGTAATATGGTTAAATCACAATCAACACATATACCATTAAGTATAATTGGATCGGCAGTTCTTGCTATTATATTTTCTATGTCTGTAATGGATTTTCCAAAAACTATTGCTACATTATTTGGTGGAGCAGGTGAAAGTCAAAAAGAGTGGGCAAAATGGATATTAAATAATCCTACATCTATCTTTAATCAGAAGAGTTGGATGTATATGGTACTATATGCAGTACTGACAATATTCTTTAATTGGTTTTATACTCAGATTACATTTAAACCAGATGAAATGTCTGAGAATTTGCATAAATCGGCAGGATTTGTGCCTGGAGTAAGGCCAGGTGAAGAAACCACAACATATTTTGAAAGAGTTTTAAACAGACTATCTTTTATTGGAGGTATATTAGCAGCGGTATTAGCTGTAACTCCAGTTATGATACAAAATTATACACAATTTCAAAATATAGCTTTTTCAGGAACTGGATTATTAATTGTTATAAATGTTGCGTTAGATTTTACTAGAAAAGTAGAATCACAAATGGTAGTTAGGCACTATAAAGGATTTCTTAAATAGATTAGAATAAATGGAGATGAAGCCAGTGAAGATAGTATTACTAGGTCCTCCTGGAGCTGGAAAGGGAACACAGGCTAAATCAATTAGCAATAAATATTCAATACCACATATTTCTACAGGTGATATTTTCAGAAAGAATATTTCTGAAAACACTCCCTTAGGAATAGAAGCAAAGGGTTATATTGATAACGGACAATTAGTTCCTGATGAAGTAACAATTAATATGGTTAAGGATAGACTGCAACAGGACGATTGTAAGGTCGGATATTTATTAGATGGTTTTCCTAGAACTGTGGCTCAAGCTGATGCTCTTAACAACTTTCTTGTAGATAAGAATGAACAATTAGATACCGCATTGCTTATAAAGGTACCTAATGAATTTATTCTAGAAAGAATGACTGGTAGAAGAGTATGTCCATCATGCGGAGCAAGTTATCATGTTAAATTTAATCCTCCAACAAATGAAGGAAAATGTGATTTGTGTGGAAGTGAAGTTATACAGAGAAAAGATGATACAGTTGAGACTGTAAAGGAAAGACTTGATGTATATCAGAAGGAAACACAACCGCTAATTGAATTTTACGGTGAAAAAGGCTTGCTTTCAGAAGTAGATGGCACAAAAGCTATTAATGAAGTTTTCAGAGGAATATGTGAATTGTTGGGGAACAACAAATAATGATTACTGTAAAGAATCATGATGAAATAGCCATAATGAGAAAAGCAGGTAGAATAGTAGGAGAAACATTGCTATTGCTTGAAAAAGAGGTAAAACCCGGAGTAACAACTGCAAATTTGGATAGAATAGCAGAAGAATTTATAACTAAGCATGGAGCAAAACCTTCATTTAAAGGCTTATATGGTTTTCCTTCGTCACTATGTATTTCAGTAAATGAGCAAGTAATACATGGATTCCCAGGAGAATATGTTCTTAAAGAAGGCGATATAGTTAGTATTGACTGTGGGGCGTTTTTTGATGGATTCCATGGAGATGCTGCAAGAACTTTCTCTGTAGGGGAAGTTTCAGTGGAAGCTCAAAGATTAATTGATATAACAAGAGAAAGTTTTTTCCAAGGTATAAAGTTTGCAAAACAAGGAAATAAATTAACTGATATATCACATGAGATACAAAGCTACGTAGAAGCAGCAGGTTTCTCAGTTGTAAGAGATTTTGTAGGTCATGGGATTGGGCGAAAAGTTCACGAGGATCCTAATGTACCTAATTTCGGAAAGTCTGGTAGAGGTCCGAAATTACTGGAGGGTATGGTGTTAGCAATAGAACCTATGGTTAACGCTGGTACTTATAAGGTTAAGACATTAAAAGATGGATGGACAGTTGTAACAGCGGATTCTTCTTTATCGGCACATTATGAAAATACAGTTGCAATTTTATCAGATGGACCTGAAATATTAACACTGATTAAGTAGAATAAAGAGTGTTGCTTAGTTATAAATTTGCATAATACCGTTGTGGTAGTGTTAATTTATACTAAGGTAATCATAGAGGTGAAAAATTTGCAAAACAATGACTTGATTGGAAAAGTAGTACTTTCAAAAGCAGGAAGAGATAAAGATCACTTATATGTTGTTGTTAGGCAGATAGATGATGATTATGTATTACTAGCTAATGGAGATACAAAATTAATTGAGATGCCTAAGAAGAAAAAAATTAAACACTTAAGTATTTTAGAAGATGTAGATGATGAATTATTATCATTAATAAACTCATGCGATAAGAGTACTAATTTAAAGATTAAGAGATTCCTAAAGCTTAGAGGCATTGTTAAGGAGGGTTGATTACCTTATGTCAAAAGATGATGTTATAGAAATGCAAGGTACGGTATTAGAATCTTTACCAAACGCTATGTTTCAAGTTGAACTTGAAAGTGGCCATAAGATTCTAGCACACATATCAGGTAAATTAAGAATGAACTTCATAAGAATTTTACCAGGAGATAAAGTTACAGTAGAACTTTCTCCTTATGATTTAACCAGAGGTAGAATTACATGGAGAGCAAAATAAAGTAGATATAACTTACATTGATCTACTACAAAAGTAATATGAGGAGGGTTAGCTATGAAAGTAAGACCATCAGTTAAGCCTATTTGTGAAAAGTGCAAAGTAATCAGAAGAAAAGGAAAAGTAATGGTAATCTGTGAAAATCCTAAGCACAAGCAAAAGCAAGGCTAATGATCAAGTTTACAATATTATTTACATTAAAATAAATGTAAATAATATTGACATTTCAGCAAAAGTCAAATATGATTATATAGTCGTTTAATTAATCAAAAATAAATTTTAGGGCGGCTGGCAATAGAATCGTCTATTGACCTAAAATTTTATTATAAATTATAAATCATAAATTATAAAATCAACTTTTATACATTTCAATTATCAGGAGGTGTAAATTTTAATGGCAAGAATATCAGGTATTGATCTACCAAGAGAAAAAAGAGTTGAAATAGGTTTAACATATATATATGGAATAGGATTATCAACTTCACAAAAAATCTTAGCTGTAACAGGAATTAATCCAGATACAAGAGTTAAGGATTTATCAGAAGAAGAAGTTAATGAAATCAGAACTTATATCAACAAGAATTTAATGGTTGAAGGTGACTTAAGAAGAGATGTCGCTTTAAATATCAAGAGATTAGTAGAAATAGGATCATATAGAGGAATTAGACATAGAAGAGGTCTTCCAGTAAGAGGACAAAAAACTAAGACTAATGCAAGAACTAGAAAAGGTCCTAAGAAGACAATAGCAAATAAGAAGAAATAGTAAGGAGGGAAGATAATGGCAGCTAAAACAGTTAAGAAAACTAGAAGAAGAAAAGAAAGAAAAAATGTTGAGCATGGTGCTGCACACATTAAGTCAACTTTTAATAATTCAATAGTTACTTTAACAGATGCAGTAGGAAATGCTTTATCATGGTCAAGTGCAGGAGCACTAGGTTTCAGAGGATCAAGAAAGAGTACACCATTTGCAGCTCAAATGGCAGCAGAAACTGCAGCTAAAGTAGCAATGGAACACGGCTTAAAAAGTATAGAGGTTTATGTTAAAGGACCTGGTTCAGGAAGAGAAGCAGCTATAAGATCCTTACAAGCAGCAGGACTAGAAGTAACTTTGATTAAAGATGTTACTCCAATACCACATAATGGTTGTAGACCACCAAAGAGAAGAAGAGTCTAATATAAATGTAGTAATAGGAGGTGTAATTTAATGGCAAGATATACTGGCGCTACATGTAGATTATGTAGAAGAGAAGGTATGAAACTTTTCCTTAAAGGTGATAGATGTTTTACAGATAAGTGTGCTTTCGTTAGAAGAAGCTATGCACCAGGACAACATGGAGCTAACAAAAAGAAAGTATCAAACTATGGTGTTCAATTAAGAGAAAAGCAAAAAGCAAGAAGAATTTATGGCATATTAGAAGGCCAATTTAGAACATATTATGAAAAAGCTGAGCATATTAAAGGTATAACAGGTGAAAACTTACTTAAATTACTAGAAATGAGACTTGATAACATAGTTTATAGATTAGGTTATGGTTCATCAAGAAATGAGGCAAGACAATTAGTGACTCACGGACATTTCTTAGTAAATGGTAAAAAGGTTGACATTTGTTCATATCATGTTTCAGTTAACGATGTAATTACTGTATGCGAAAAGAGCAGATCAAGTGAAAAGTTTAAAACTTTTGTTGAAAATCCAAAAACTTTACCAAAATGGTTAGAAGCTAATGTTGATAACTATGAAGGAAAAGTAGTTGCAGAGCCATCAAGAGAAGATATAGATGTGCCTGTTAACGAAACACTTATTGTTGAGTTATACAGTAAATAATATATTTATATTTGTTAGAGAAATTTATCACAATATATGCAAATATAGAATCAGTTGCCCTCATAATAAGGTTGCCATTTTTAAAATAAGGAGGGTTTGTCAATGTTAGAAATCGAAAAGCCAATAATAGAATGTATAGAAGCTAATGAAGATGGTACTTATGGTAAGTACGTTGTTGAACCACTTGAAAGAGGATACGGTATTACATTAGGAAATGCCCTAAGAAGAATATTATTATCATCTCTTCCAGGAGTTGCAACAACCTCTGTCAAAATTGATGGTGTGCTTCATGAGTTTTCTACTGTTCAAGGAGTTAAAGAAGATGTTACTGAATTAATTCTTAATATCAAATCATTAGCTCTAAGAATGAATGGTGAAGGTCCAAAAGTTATTTATATTGATGCTAAAGGACCAGGAGAAGTTACTGGAGCAGATATAAAGACTGATGGTGATGTTGAAGTTGTTAATAAGAATTTACATATTGCAACTTTAGATAACGATGGAAGACTTTATATGGAATTGACAGTTAATAAGGGAAGAGGATATGTTACTCAAAATAAAAATAAGAGTGATGAATTGCCTATTTCAGCTATAGCAGTTGATTCTATTTATACACCAGTAAAAAGAGTTAATTTTACTGTTGATAATACAAGAGTTGGTCAAATTACTGATTATGATAAATTAACTTTAGAAATTTGGACTAATGGTACTATAAAAATAGATGAAGCTATTAGTTTATCAGCAAAGATACTTATTGAACATTTTAAATTATTCATGTCATTAACAGATAATACTAATGATGTTGAAATAATGATAGAAAAAGAAGACGATAAGAAAGAAAAAGTCCTAGAAATGACTGTAGAAGAACTTGATTTATCAGTTAGATCATATAACTGTTTAAAGAGAGCTGGAATTAATACAGTACAAGAACTTGCCACAAAGTCGATGGATGATATGATGAAGGTAAGGAATTTAGGAAAGAAATCTTTAGAAGAAGTTGAAAGAAAGCTTAAGGAATTAGGTTTAGCACTAAAACTAAGCGAGGAGTAAGGAGGTAAATCCATGGCAGGTTATCGTAAACTAGGTCTTCCTACAGACCAAAGAAAAGCTATGCTAAGAAATCTTGTTACTAGTCTATTAAAACATGGTAAAATCGAAACAACTGAAACAAGAGCTAAAGAAACTAGATCATTAGCAGAAAAAATGATTACTCTTGGAAAAAGAGGAGATCTTCATGCTAGAAGACAAGTATTATCTTATGTTCAAGAAGAATTAGTTGTTAAGAATTTATTTGATAATGTAGCTCCAAAGTATGCTGAGAGAAACGGCGGATATACAAGAATAATTAAAAAAGGTCCTAGAAGAGGGGACGGAGCTGAGATAGTAATACTTGAATTAGTATAATACTAATGGGGGATTAAGTTTAAACTTAATCCCCATTTTGACATAGAAAATAAAATTTTAACTTAATTTATTATAGAGATGTTTTCTTACTCAAGATATATATTTTTTTGTTGAATATGCTGGATTTTGAGATATAATGAAAATAATAATTTAATATCAAAGACAACTATGTTGTTAATGAAAAACATTTGTATAATATATTAAAACTATAAAACATCATGGGGAGGTACACTATGAGTGATGCGATGATAAAGTGTGCAAAAGTATCTTTTAAATATGTAAAGGATACAGAAGGAGTTAAGCAAGAAAAATATGCAATAAAAGATGTAGATTTGGAGGTAAAAAGGGGGGAGTTTTTAGTAGTTTTAGGACATAATGGATCAGGTAAATCAACAATAGCTAAGCATATGAATGCATTGGTCGTACCATCAGAGGGAACAGTGATTGTAGATGGCTTGGATACTAGTAAAATGGAGAATGTATGGGAGATTAGATCTAGAGCAGGAATGGTGTTTCAAAATCCTGATAACCAATTAGTTGCTACTATAGTAGAAGAAGATGTAGCTTTTGGACCAGAGAATTTAGGAATAGAACCATTAGAAATAAGAAAAAGAGTCGATGAAAGTCTAGAGAAAGTTGGAATGAGCAAATATAAAAGGCATGCACCACATCTTTTATCTGGTGGACAAAAGCAAAGAATTGCTATAGCAGGAATACTTGCAATACAACCTGAATGTATAATTTTTGATGAGCCGACAGCAATGTTGGATCCATCAGGTAGAAGGGAAGTTCTAAAAACCATAAATGAATTAAATAAAATTCATGGTATTACTATTGTATTGATAACACACTACATGGATGAGGCAGCTCAAGCTGATAGAATTGTAGTAATGGATGGTGGAAGTGTAAAAATGGAGGGGACTCCTAGAGAAATTTTTCCTCAGGTAGAGCGAATGAAAAAGATAGGTTTAGACGTTCCACAGGTTACTGAATTAGCTTATGAGCTAAAAAAGGCAGGAATAGATATAAACGAAAAAATATTAAATGTGGATGAGATGGTGAATGAATTATGTCAATTAAAGTAGAAAATTTAACACACATATATATGCCTAAGAGTCCATTTGAAAAGACTGCATTGGACAATGTGTCTTTAGAAATAAAAGATGGAGAATTTGTAGCACTAATTGGGCATACTGGCTCTGGTAAATCTACTTTAATACAACATTTTAATGGTTTACTAGAAGCAACTAGTGGAGAAATAATTGTTGATGGAACAAATATTACTGATAAAAAAGCAAAGCTTACGGATATAAGAAAAAAGGTTGGCTTGGTATTTCAGTATCCGGAATATCAAATTTTTGAGGAAACTATAGCCAAGGATATTGAATTTGGGCCTAGAAATTTAGGTCTTTCAGATAGTGAAATTAATGAGAGAGTAATTAGGGCCATGGAAATGGTTGGTCTGGACTATGAGACTTATAAAGATAGGTCGCCATTTGACTTAAGTGGCGGTCAGAAGAGAAGAGTAGCAATTGCAGGGGTTATAGCAATGCAACCTACAACACTAATATTGGATGAGCCTACGGCAGGGTTAGATCCAAAGGGTAGAGATGATATATTAGATCAGATAAGAAAGCTACATGAGGATTATAATATGACTATAATTATAGTTAGTCATAGTATGGAGGATGTTGCAAAGATTGCAGAAAGAATTATTGTGATGAATGGTGGAAAAGTAGCACTACAAGGAACTCCAGCAGAAGTATTTAAAGAAGTTGATGTGCTAGAGAAGATAGGACTTGGCGTCCCTCAGGTAACATATCTAATAAGAGAACTAAGAAAAAAAGGATTTGACATTCCAGATAATATATTTACGATAGAGGAAGCAAAAAAGCAACTTTTGTCTACTTTGAGGATAAATAAAGTGAAAGGGGAATAGACAAAATTATGTTGAAGAATATTACAATAGGACAATATTTACCTGGAGAGTCATTTGTTCATAAGTTAGATCCTAGAACAAAGATACTTATATCAATACTTTTTATTGCGTGTTTATTTATCATAAATAAATTTATAGGTTATACTTTTGTGGTTGTTTTTTTACTAGCTATAATATTGATCGCAAAGGTGCCATTTAGGTTTATTTTTAATGGATTGAAGCCAATTTTTCTATTGATAGTATTAACAGCTGCTCTAAACATATTTATGGTTAGGGGCGCTGAAGGGACAGAAGTTTTTAGCATTGGATTTTTAAAGGCATATCCAGAGGGGTTAAGTATTGCAGCATTTATGGCAATAAGACTAATTCTATTAATAGTAGGAACATCACTGTTAACATTAACAACATCTCCAATTGAGTTAACTGATGGAATCGAAAAATTATTAAGGCCAATTGGAAAAGAAATGGCTCATGAACTTGCTATGATGATGACAATAGCCTTACGATTTATACCTACTTTAATAGATGAAACGGATAAAATAATGAAAGCTCAGAAGGCTAGAGGTGCTGATTTTGAGTCAGGTGGAATAATAAAAAAGGCTAAGAGTTTAGTACCATTATTAGTGCCTTTATTTATCAGTTCATTTAGAAGAGCAGATGAATTAGCAATGGCAATGGAAGCAAGAGGCTATAGAGGTGGTGCTGGGCGAACTAGAATGAAAATACTTGAGTTTTCGTATAGGGATCTGGTTGCTTTTATTGTATTTTGTATTTTAGTTTTATGGTGCATAGCGGTAAGATTCATTATGCTATAGGAGTAAGATAACTTAAATGAGAAATATAAAATTAATTATTGAGTTTGATGGAAGTAACTTTTGCGGGTGGCAAAGGCAACCCAAAGGCAGAACTGTTCAAAAAGTAATAGAAACAGCAATATTTAAGGCTACTGGAGAGGAAATTATGATTAATGGAAGTTCCAGGACTGATGCAGGTGTTCATGCAAGGGAAATGGTTGCAAACTTTCTGACTAATTCTTCAATACCTGGAGATAAGTTTAGAGAAGCTATTAATACAAGACTGCCAGAAGATGTATCTATAATTAAATCAGAAGAAGTAAGTGAAGATTTTCATGCAAGATATTCATCAAAGGGAAAGACATACTCTTACACAATTGTAAATAGATATGAAAGGTTATCTTTAGGTCATCAATATCTGTATCATTATAAGTATAAATTGGATATAAATGAGATGAGAAGAGCATGTGAATATTTTATAGGGAGACATGACTTTAGGGCGTTTATGTCTCCTGGAAGCTCAATAAAAACTACAACAAGAACTATTCAGGATCTCTATATAGAGCAAAATGGAGATGAAATAAAAATATTTATTACGGCTGATGGATTTTTGTATAATATGGTGAGAATAATAGTAGGTACGTTAATAAAGATTGGAAATGGAAAACTAGAAGCGGAAAATATAAAAGATATAATAGAAGAAGGAAATAGAAAAAAAGCAGGAATGTGCGTACCGCCAAACGGATTAATATTAGAAAAAGTTTTCTATTAAATCATAAAAATGTGTTGACACGCCCGTGTGCGTGTATTATAATAGGTTTGTTTGTTAAAACATTTATGTATATAAGATCCACTAGCCCCGGGTCTTGACATAAAAAATCTTACTTAAAATAATGAGTAAAGAATTAATGTAAGTTCAGGGAGGGAAACAGATGAAATCATACATTGCTAAAGCAAGTGAAATTGAAAGAAAATGGTATGTAGTTGATGCTGCTGGTAAGCCACTAGGTAGAGTTGCTAGCCAAGTTGCTTCAATTTTAAGAGGTAAAAATAAACCAACATTTACACCTAATGTTGACTGCGGAGATTTTGTTATTGTAATTAATGCAGAAAAGGTAGTTTTAACTGGTAAGAAATTAGATCAAAAATTAATGAGAAAGCATAGTCTTTACCCAGGCGGATTAAAAGAAACTCCTTATAGAGTAGTATTAGATAAAAAGCCTGAATTTGCTTTTGAAGAAGCAGTAAGAAGAATGCTTCCAAACGGTGTTTTAGGAAGACAAATGTTAAAGAAATTAAATGTATATAGGGGTGCAGAACATAATCATGCAGCTCAAAAACCAGAAGTACTAGAATTAAGATACTAATACGATCTCGGGAGGAGGAAAAAGAAATGGCAAAAGTTCAATACATGGGAACTGGAAGAAGAAAGAAATCAGTTGCAAGAGTAAGACTTGTACCAGGAAGTGGTAAGGTTCTTGTAAATAAAAGAGAAATAGAAAACTTTTTTGGTTTAGAAACATTAAGAGTTATCGTAAACCAACCATTAGTTTTAACTGGAACTAAGGATAGATTTGACGTTTTAGTAAATGTTCACGGTGGTGGATTTACAGGTCAAGCAGGAGCTATTAGACATGGTATAGCTAGAGCATTAGTTAAATCTGATGAAGCTTTAAAGCCAGAATTAAAGAAGGCTGGATTCTTAACAAGAGACCCAAGAATGAAAGAAAGAAAGAAATACGGTCTTAAAGCAGCAAGAAGAGCTCCACAATTCTCAAAGAGATAATATTTGGAGATCAAAAATCCCACAAACGCGGTGTTTGTGGGATTTTTATTTTATATAGAAATATGTAATCTTTAATGAACAAATACAAATAATAGTTATTACATGCCTAATAATGCGGTTCTCGTGCTATTCCTTAATATAGTTATAAACTCTTCCATTATATATATGTTGAAACTAAATCTATATATTTTGCCTTAACTGAATTCTTTAGCTATTAGAATTCTAAATGTAACTTCATTATTAGAATACATATATATGTATTTTAATAAGTCCTAAATAATATAATTTATTCTTTATAAAATTATTAACATTTCTATATATGGTAATTGAAGGTAGATTCCAATTGATTAAATATTTCAGATATTATATTAAAAAATTGTAGTGAGATATCTATTGAGTGTTCCATAAAATATCTCTAATAAAAAAATAAAAATTTACTAATATAAATGAATTTGAATAATTAAGAGTGTATAGCAAACAATACACTATGTAAGTCTAAATGATTTGGAGGAATAATTTTATGAGAATGAAAAAATGGATAGCATTGTTCTGCATATTTTGCTTAATGTCTGGAATCCCAGTAAGAACAAATTCCGAAGAAAATAAAGATAAAAGGATAATATTAATAGATCCTGGTCATGGAGGAATTGATGGTGGGGCAAAATCAAAGAGTGGAACTATAGAGAAGGATATAAATTTATCTATATCTTTAAAGTTAAAAAAGGAGTTGGAGGATGCTGGATATGCTGTGTATATGACAAGAGAGGGAGATTCTCAATTGGATGCGAAGAAAGTTAAAGATCTCAATGCCAGATGTCAAATGAAGAAGGATGTTAAATGTGATGCATTTATATCTATACATCAGAATATGTTTCCACAGTCCAGTTGCTTTGGGTCTCAAGTTTGGTATTCATCGAATGAGATCAGCAAGTCTTTAGCAGAAAATATTCAAGCGTCACTTAAAGAAACAATAAATGATAATAATAAGAGAGTTCCCAAGGCAGCAAAGGAACAATATAGAATACTTAGAGATGGATATGAGGGTGCATGTGTTCTCGTAGAATGTGGCTTTTTATCTAATTATGAGGAAGAGCAAAAACTAAAAAGTGATGAACATCAGGACAAAATAGCAAAAGGAATAACAGCTGGTATCAATAAATATTTTGAAAGTAAAGATAGCTAGTTATTTAAATTCATAAAAATAGGACCAACTTTTATGCTGTTTTTTGGATAGTCATAAGAGTGATATAATTTGTCTACTAATAAAAAAAGATTATACAATAGCAAACAGGTTAAAAGAACAATTAAAAAGTAAATTAGTATAGTTAGGAATTTATCTAAATTTTTAGGGTTCATAAATTAACCTCTCAAATATATAAAATAATTATATATGTTGCAATTGAATTCCTGCATTTTTAAAATTCAATACTTGGCTTACAAGTATTTTAAATGTAAGCCAGTTATTGCAACATATATATATAATTATAGTAGTAATGAACTATAATTATGAGCGATAAATTTAAAAATAGAGAAAGTATTTAGTAATATTAAACAGAAAAATACTAAAAATGATTATATAGAATGCTCCGTTTATGATTATGATGTACAGTATATACTGCAATTGCTTGCATGGAGGTCTGAGAATTATTGGATTAAATAAAATTTATTTGGGGTTGTAAATAGTAAGAAATACTTTTAAACTTATATGTAGTAATAAGTATAAATGTATAGTTTATAAGCGATAATAAAGGAGCTGTAAGAATGAGAGAAATAAATGTTGAACTTATAACAGAAGCTATTAAAAATTTATCAATTGAAGCTAATTATTTCTTAGGATCAGATATTAATGATGCATTATTAAATGCTAAGAAAGAAGAACCATGGAAATTAGCATCCGATGTTTTAGATAAGATATTAATAAATTCAGAAATTGCAAGAAATGAAAAAATGCCTATGTGCCAAGATACTGGAATGGCATGTGTATTTATTGAAATAGGACAAGATGTCCATTTAGTTGGTGGAAGGATTGAAGATGCGATTAATGAAGGTGTACGTAGGGGATATGAGGAAGGATTTCTAAGAAAATCGGTAGTAAAAGATCCGATAAGAAGGGTTAATACAAAGGATAACACTCCAGCTATAATATATTATGACATAGTGGATGGCGATAAGGTTAAGATCATATTAGCGCCAAAGGGATTTGGTTCCGAAAATATGAGCAAAATAGGTATGCTAAAGCCATCAGATGGACTGGATGGAGTGAAGAAGTTCATAATAGATACAGTTAAAGCGGCAGGACCTAACCCATGCCCTCCTATGGTAATAGGTGTTGGAATTGGAGGGACTTTTGATAAGGCAGCATACTTAGCTAAGAAAGCATTATTAAGACCCATCAATATAAGGAATGAAGATGAATTTTACAAGGAATTAGAATTGGAATTATTACAAGAAGTAAATAAATTAGGAATTGGCCCACAAGGTTTCGGAGGTAAAACAACTGCATTAGGATTAAATATAGAGACTTATTCAACGCATATTGCGGGGTTACCTGTTGCGGTAAATATAAATTGTCATGCTACTAGACATAAAGAGGTAATACTATAAAAACTATAATTTAAATAAGATATATATAAGTTCTAAATAACATAGCTAATTCTTTATGAATTATCTAACTTTCATTATTTGACTATTTATAGATAAGCAATTCAAGAATTTTACTTATACATTGGATTAGTTCTTCAATTTACTTGAGTTAGTATAATGAATATGCCAAATTTATAATTTGGTTATCTATATAAGATTAAGCTGTGATGAATTAAACTTTTTAGAGTTATATATTTTATTGGAAGTCTAATCAGTAAGAATGTATTAGAAATAAAAATTGAAATTATATGTATGATTGGAGAAAAGGTATGGAAATTAAATTAGAGACACCTCTTAATGAAGAAAAGATACGACAATTAAAAGCAGGAGATAGTATTTTGTTAAGTGGGATAATATATTCTGCTAGAGATGCCGCACATAAAAGATTAATAGAATTACTTGATGAAGGGAAGGAACTGCCTTTTAATATAAAAGATCAGGTTATATACTATGTTGGACCATCACCAGCTAAGCCAGGTACTGTTATAGGATCTGCTGGTCCAACAACTAGCTACAGAATGGATGCTTATGCACCTAAATTAATGGACATTGGACTAAAAGGAATGATAGGTAAAGGTGCAAGAAACGATGAAGTAATTAGTTCAATCAAAAGGAATGAGGCAGTATACTTTGGAGCAATTGGAGGGGCGGCTGCATTAATAGGAAAAAGTATTACTAAGTCTGAAATAATCGCTTATGAAGATTTAGGCGCTGAAGCTATAAGAAAAATGGAGGTTAAGGATATGCCTCTAGTTGTTATTATAGATGCTCAAGGAAATAACTTGTATGAAATTGGTCAAAGAGAATATTTAGATTCGGTAAAATAAAATGAAGTTATATATTAAGCCGTATTAAAAGGAGAAATATATGAGCAGAATTAAGTTACCAGGAAAAGAGAAAAATAAAAGAATACTATTATTTGTGCTAGTGCTAATAGCATTGGGGATAATAGCTCATGAATTTATAGAAAATAGAAATAGCAAGGATAAGAAATATAAAGAAGAAAAAGAAATAATAATGCCTGAGGGAACGCAACAATCAGATAATAATGTAGCCAATAAAGAACTAGAAAGTATAGATATGAAGGATGATTCTAAAAAGGCTGTTAATGATAAAACAAATGAAAAGTCTAGTTATTCGGAAAGGGAAAATGAATTATACGATGAAGCATATAATTTATTTTTTTCACATAAGTACACTGAGTCAATTAGCAAAGCAGATTTGCTTATAAATGAATTTCCAAGTAATGCAATGGGATATAATATAAGAGGAATTGCGAAGTCTTATAATGGAGATTTTAATAGTGGTATAGATGATATAGATAAGGCATTAAGTATTGATAATAACTATGGATATGCAAGGTTTAATAAAGCACTTACATATGAATTATATGGAAGAATGGATGACGCACTTGAATGGTATAATAAGGCTTTAGATGTTGAAGATTATGAATGGAGTTATTATGGTATAGCATCTATTTATGGAAGAAGAGGAGATATAAAAAATACAATGCTATATTTGAATAAAGCAATACAAATGGATGAATCAATAAAGGATATAGCAAAAGAAGAGCATGATTTTGATCCAGTTAAAAATTCAGAAGAATTTCAAAAAGCAGTGTATAATTAATTTAATATTAGAAGATAAGTTCATTATAAAACAATATTATGTAAGACGTGGACTTTAGGAGGAATTTGTATGTTCAATGTATTAGTAGTTGATGACGAAAAGGAAATACGAGATGCAATTGAAATATATTTAAGAGGCGAAAATTTAAAAGTATTTAAGGCTGAGGATGGATTGGAAGCTTTAGATATTCTTGAAAAAGAAAAGATACATTTAATTATACTAGATATAATGATGCCTAGATTTGATGGGATACGTACTTGTTTAAAGATAAGAGAAAGTCAAAACTTACCTATAATAATGTTATCTGCAAAGGGCGAAGATTCAGATAAAATATTAGGATTAAATGTAGGGGCGGATGATTATATAACTAAACCATTTAACCACTTAGAATTGGTAGCAAGAGTTAAATCTCAATTAAGAAGATATGAGAAACCGCTAAATGTGGAAGAGGGTAAGGATATAATTAAAGTTAAAGATTTGGTAATAGATACTGTTGCAAAAAAGATTACTTTGCGAGGAGAAGATGTTAAGGTAACAGCTACAGAATACAAAATATTATATTTGCTAGCATCAAACTTAGGAAAAGTATTTTCTATTAAAGAGATATACGAAAACGTGTGGGAAGAAATATTTTACAAAAGTGAAAATACAGTAACCGTACATATTAGGAGAATAAGAGAAAAAATTGAAATAAACACAAAAGAGCCTGAATATATCAAGGTGGTGTGGGGGATTGGATACAAGATTGAAAAGGAAGATTAACCTATATTTTAGTAGCATTTATTTAGTTGATATAATAATTGTAGCATTGATAACATTATTTTTACTTTCAATATTGGGTGATTATATACAAATTAATAGGTCACAACACAGTTTAGCAGTTAATAGAATTAAAAGTGATTTAAGAGGACTAATTTTCTTAGCTGTTATATATGTGGCGTTTATTACAAAGATTATTTTCATATTGAAAAAGAATCAAAATTCACCTAGAATACAATCTGATTTTGTTAATAATGTGATTTTTGTAATTAAAAATGGGTTTCATTATAAAGAAACAAGGAGCAAATTAATAATATCGATTGCATTAGCATTGATATTATTAATTGCATATTTATATTTTCTTGCTACTGGAGGATATGAAAATAATATATTTGTGAAGTTCTTCCAAACGTATCCATTTAAAGGAAGTGTATTTGTTATTATAATATTATTTTTCACTATGATGTATGCATTAAAGAAGACTCTAGACATAATAGTGGTAAATGATGCACTTAGAAGAGTTAGTGAAGGAAATTTGCAAGATGATATTAAATTGGATGGATCGCCTGCGATAAAAGAGCTTGCAAAAAATATTAACTTAATAAAAGCGGGATATAAGGAAATATTAGAAAATGGTGTTCACAATGAGAAACTGAAAACAGAATTAATATCGAATGTATCGCATGACTTAAAGACGCCTTTAACATCAATTATAAATTATGTTAACATACTAAAGAATAGTGATATAACAGAGGAAGAAAGAGAAGAATACTTATTAATATTAGAGAGAAAGTCGCTAAAATTAAAAGTATTAATTGAAGATTTATTTGAAATGTCAAAAATCAATAGTGGGAAAATTAAATTAAATAGAGAGTTAATAGACATACTATCATTAATACATCAAGGGATAGGTGAATATAGTACTTTATATGAGGAAAAAAATATTTCCTTTAAAGTAACAAGTGAAGAAGATGCTGTATATATGGAACTTGATGGAAAGATGATGTCAAGAGCCTTAGAAAATATAATAATTAATTCACTAAAGTATTCAATGAGCAATACTAGGGTTTATATTAATGTAAAAATAGATGGTGATTTTGTTAATGTCGGCGTGAAAAATATTGCTAATTACGAAATGGATTTTAATGAAGACGAAATGTTTGAAAGATTTGCAAGAGGAGATAAGTCTAGAAATTCTAAAGTAGAAGGTTCTGGATTAGGTCTAGCAATCACAAAGAGTATAGTTGAACTTCATGGTGGAGAAGTTAAAATAAAAAAAGAAGGAGATATGTTTAAAATTTATCTTATGCTTCCAATAAATAAGGGATAAAAAATATTAATAAATAAATTTTATCAATTAGGTAGTTAATCTATAGAAAACTAAAGATTAGCTACTTTTTTCATATATATCTATAAATTTTAAGGTTTTACAATTATGATGCTAACAATTATAATATACGATATGTTGTATAGAAAAATTAAATTACATACAAAAAACACAATATGTAGTAGGGAGAGATAATTGAATGTCGCTTTTGAGTGAATTATGCAAAGATGCTATTAATGCAATTAAAGATAATGAGGGACTTTATACAGAAGATAAACTATTAGATGCTTTAAATCCAATTATAAGAAAAGATATGAATAAAAGAGAAATAAGAAATTCATTGATACAAGTAGCGCTGGAATTAACTACAGATATGGAGCCTAATTGGCAATATGTAGCAGCTAGAGCGTATACATATGAACTTTATGATAGAGTTAGAAGTTCTAGAAATTTAGAGGAGGATAAGAATTTATACCAGAATTATTACGAATTTATTGAATCTCTAACTGAAAGAGGTCTTTATGGAGAATATATTTTGAAGAATTACTCAAGAGATGATATTTTAGAACTGGAGAAGGATATAAAGCCGGAAAGGGATTTTCTATTTAATTATAGTGGAATCAATCTTTTAGCAAGCAGATACTTAGTTCAAGATTATAATAGAAGCCCTATAGAGCTTCCTCAACAAATGTTTATGGGAATAGCTATGCATCTTGCAATTCCAGAGAAAGAAGAAAATAGAGTATATTGGGCAAAGAGATTTTATGATGTACTTAGTTCGTTAAAAGCCACTATGGCAACTCCAACAATCTCTAATGCACGAAAGCCATTTTATCAATTAAGTTCATGCTTTATAGATTCAGTGGAAGATAGTTTAGAGGGAATCTATAAATCGCTTGATAATTTTGCTAAAGTATCTAAATTTGGCGGTGGAATGGGCATATATATGGGAAAAATTAGAGCATTAGGTTCACCAATAAGAGGCTTTAAGGGAGCATCTGGAGGGGTAATACCATGGGTTAAATTATTTAATGATACAGCAATAGCTGTAGATCAGCTAGGTGTTAGAAATGGCTCAGTGGCAATATGGCTAGATGCATGGCATAAGGATATTCCTGAGTTTCTTCAAATAAGAACTAATAATGGGGATGATAGAAAAAAGGCACATGATGTATTTCCAGGCATATGCTACCCCGATTTATTTTGGAGGCTTGCTGAAAATGATATAGATGCTAATTGGTATATGATGTGTCCACATGAGATTAAGACCATTAAAGGATATGCATTAGAAGACTTTTATGGAGAGCAATGGGAAAAAAAGTATTATGAATGTGTAAGTGATGAGCGAATAGAGAAAAGAGTAATGTCAGTAAAAGATTTAGTGAGATTAATCATAAAGAGTGCGGTTGAAACAGGAGCACCATTCGCATTTTATAGAGATATGACAAATAAAATGAATCCGAATAAGCATAAAGGAATGATATATTCATCAAATTTATGTACTGAAATCATGCAGAATATGAGTCCGATGAAGATACAAAAGAGTCAAATTATTAGTGATAAAGATGAATATGCTGTGGTTGAGAAAATAATACCAGGAGATTTTGTTGTATGTAATCTTTCATCAGTAGTACTTGGAAATATAGATGTATGTAATGATGAAGAGGTGGAATATGTTGTTGAAACTCAGATTAGAGCAATGGATAATGTAATTGACTTAAACTATTATTCAGTTCCTTTTGCTGAGATTACGAACAAAAAGTATAGGGCGATAGGTCTTGGGACTAGTGGGTATCATCATATGCTTGTTAACAATAAGATACATTGGACGGAAGAAGAACATAAAAGTTTTGTGGATAAAGTTTATGAGAAGATAAACTACTATGCTATAAAAGCCAGTATGAACATATCAAAAGAAAAAGGATGCTATGAATTGTTTAAGGGATCTGATTGGGATACTGGAGAGTATTTTAAACTAAGAAACTACAATAGCTCTAAATGGAATGAACTAAAGGAGCTAGTTCATGAATTTGGAACTAGAAATGGATATTTAATTGCAGTAGCACCAAATGGTTCGACGGCAACAATTGCAGGAACAACAGAAGGAATTGATCCTATTATGGCAAGATTCTATTTAGAAGAGAAAAAGGGAAGTATAATTCCTAAGACTGCACCAAATCTCTCAGAAGATAATTATTGGTATTATAATTCGGCTTATAATATAGAACAAATGTGGTGTGTTAAAATGAACGGAATACGTCAGAGGCATATAGATCAAGGTCAATCCTTTAATCTTTATATAACGAGTAGCTATACAATGAGGCAAATAATGAACTTATATATAGAGGCATGTAAATGTGGCGTTAAATCTATATATTATGTCAGATCAAAATCATTAGAAGTGACAGAATGTGAAACTTGTTCAGCGTAAGAGTACTTTGTAATCTATGGATAAATAGTTGGCAGTAGGGTTTATACATAGTGAGATTGATAAACGAGAACTCAAATTTTATATTTGGGTTCTCAAGCTAATTAAGTTCTTTGATATTACTTGGTTATTTGAACTTATGAAAAATAAAATATATGAATAATTATGATTTGTTAAGATATAAAATGTTTAGAATTAATTGCTATATAACTAACATACGTTAGCTATATAGTACTTAGAGAATAGGAGTGCAGATATGACTATAAATAAAAAACCTCTTTTTAATGAATTGGGAGATAGAGAAATCAGTAAAAAGAGAATTATAAACGGGAATACTACAAACTTAAATGATTTTAATAATATGAAATATAGCTGGGTCTCAGACTGGTATAGGCAAGGAATGAATAATTTCTGGATACCGGAGGAAGTAAATCTTTCACAAGATTTAAAGGATTATCAAAACCTATTAGAAGAAGAAAGAATTGCATATGATAAGATATTGTCATTTTTAATATTTCTAGATTCTATACAAACAGCAAACTTAAGTAATATAAATAATTATATTACAGCAAGTGAGATAAATCTTTGTTTAACAATTCAAAGTTTTCAAGAAGCAGTACATTCGCAAAGCTATAGCTACATGCTTGATAGCATATGTTCTCCTGAAAAAAGGAATGAAATATTATATCAATGGAAAGATGATGAGATACTCTTAAAAAGAAATAAATTCATAGGAGACTTATACAATGAATTTATAGAGAATCCAACGGAATACAATTTATTAAGAACACTTATGGCTAATTACATATTAGAAGGTATATATTTTTATTCTGGATTTATGTTCTTCTATAACCTGGAGAGAAATGGTAAGATGCCAGGATCAGCACAAGAAATTAGGTATATAAATAGGGATGAAAATACTCATCTTTGGCTTTTTAGAAATATTATAAAAGAGCTACAAAATGAAAATCCAGAGTTATTTACTGAAGAGGTAAAAAATGAATTAAGAAATATGATGAAGATTGGTGTAGAACAAGAAATTTTATGGGGACATTATGTTATAGGAGATAAGATACAAGGAATAAATAAGCAACTAATTGAAAATTATATTAAATATTTAGGAAATAAAAGGTTGAAAGAAATAAATTTATCTCCATTATTCAAAGAACAAGATAAGAACCCAGCTTCATGGGTAGATGCTCTATCAAATGCAAATTCTGTTAAAACTGATTTCTTTGAAGCAAGGTCTACAGCGTATGCAAAAGTGACAACTTTAATTGATGATTTATAAATAGATTTATAAAATATAGAAAATAATAGGAAATAAGTAGTAATAGATAAATGAGGGAATACTTTTTTTAGTAAAAATCATAAAAAACGATTAAATTTAAGTTAATTTTTTTGTGAATTATGTTATAATAGAAAAGGTTTATACTTAAAATAAAACTTGCAAATACACGAATTAATGTAAGAAATACTTACTTAATAAATGAAATTTACAATCAAGGAGGAGTTCCATATTATGAAAAAAGGTATTGCTGCTTCTAAAGGATATGCAATAGGAAAAGTATTTTTACAAGAGCATGAGGAAATCATTATAAATGACAGTAAAATTGCAGATATAGATGCAGAAAAAGCAAAAATGCAAAAAGCATTAGATGATTCTAAAGTACAATTAGAAGCTATTAAGGATAAGGCAGAAAAAGAAATGGGTGCAGAGAAGGCAGCTGTATTTGAAGCACACATTACATTATTAGATGACCCAGAATTTACTGGAGCAATGATGATGGAAATTGAAAACAATAGTATAAATGGATTAAAGGCTATTGAGAGTGTTGCTAATACTTTTGTTGCTATATTTGAATCTATGGATAATGAATATATGAGAGAAAGAGCTGCTGATATTAAAGATGTATCTAAGAGAATATTATCAAATTTTGCAGGTAAGGGCGGAGATTCTTTTGCAATTACTGAAGAAAACACAGTAGTTGTAGCTCACGATTTAACTCCATCTGATACAGCAGGATTAGATAGAACTAAGGTTGTTGGATTTATAACTAATATAGGTGGAAGAACTTCACATGCAGCTATAATGGCTAGAACTTTAGAAATTCCAGCAGTACTTGGATTAGGTGATATAACTACAGCTGTTAAAACAGGAGATGCAGTTATAGTTGATGGAATAACAGGAGATGTTATTATAAATCCATCAGAAGAAGTTTTAGCAGAATATAGAGAGAAAAAAGCAAAATTCCAAGCAGAACAAGAAGAATTAAAGAAATTAATAGATGTTAAAACAACTACTAAATCAGGTAGAAGAATAGAAGTTTGCGGAAACATTGGTAAACCAGAGGATGTACTAGGTGTTTTAGCAAATGGTGGAGACGGTGTAGGATTATTCAGAACAGAGTTCTTATATATGGATAGAGATAGTGCTCCAACAGAAGATGAACAATATGAATCATATAAATTCGTTCTTGAAAAAATGGAAGGTAAACAAGTTGTTATAAGAACTTTAGATATCGGAGGAGATAAAACGCTTCCATATTTACCATTGCCAGAAGAAATGAATCCATTCTTAGGATATAGAGCAATAAGACTTTGTTTAGACAGAAAAGACATATTTAAAGTTCAGTTAAGAGCATTACTTAGAGCTTCTATATATGGAAATCTTGCAGTTATGTTCCCAATGATTTCTGGGCTAGAAGAATTTGAGCAAGCAAAAGAAGTTGTTGAAGAATGTAAAGCAGAATTAAAGGCTGAAGGAAAAGAATATTCAGAAAAGATCCAATGGGGTATAATGGTTGAAATTCCAGCAGCAGCAGTTTATGCAGATGAATTAGCTAAGCATGTTGATTTCTTCTCAATAGGAACTAATGACTTAATTCAATACACATTAGCAGCTGATAGAATGAGCGAAAAAGTTTCATATCTTTATAATCCAATGCATCCAGCAGTATTAAGATTAATAAAGATGACTATTGATGGAGCTCATAAACACGGTAAGTGGGTTGGAATGTGTGGAGAAATGGCTGGAGATGAAGCAGCTATCCCAACATTAGTTGAATATGGATTAGATGAATTCTCAATGAGTGCTACATCAATCTTAAATGCTAAAAAAATAATGTTAGAACAAGAATAATATATAATATATCGTTTATGTAATTAAGGCTATCTCAAAATTAATTGAGGTAGCTTTAATTTTTATATTTAATTATTATAATTGAGTGCGATATAATAGATATTATGAACTAGTAAAACATATTGCATTAAGAATTACAAAGGGGAATTTTATGAATAAGAAGGTTAAAAGGGCTCATGATAAAGCTATGAGTTACTATGAGATGGGACAAATAGATAAAGCTTTAGAAATATGTGAAGATATATTATTAGAAGGGTTGGATAACCCAAATGTATTAAACTTTAAAGGGCTTTTATTATATCAAAAGGGTAATTTAGACGAAGCAGTTACAGCATGGAAAATGAATAGTGATTTAAATAATGATAGTAGTGCAAAAAGTTACATAAATGATTCAATTTTAGATAGAAAGAGATTAGAGTTATATAGGCAGGGTGAACAGGCATTAAAGCAGTTAAAGATCGATAAAGCATTAAATATATTTATGAGATGTGCAGAAAGTGATTTTAATTCTATTAAGGTGAATACTGGAATTGCTATGTGCTATCAGAAGAAAGGTGATTTCTACAGAGCAAGAGAATATGCAGAGAAAGCACTAAATGTCGATAAAAATGCAATTACAGCGAAAAATATTGAGAAGGAATTGAAAGACAGTGGAACATTTATAGAAGAAAGAAGCTCATCAAAGGGTTTAATTGGAATAATAATTATGGTTATAGTGGCTGCTATTGTAGTGGGTGGATATACAGTTATATCAAAATATAAAAGTTTAAATAATACCGTTGAAGAAACAACGAAAGATGAAAGTGATATTAATAAAGAAGCTGATACATATGAGGTAAAGGATAATACAGAATCTGCTCCAGAGACATTAAAAGAAGAAGTAAAAGATGAACATAATAATATTAACTTTAATAAGGATAAGATGATAGCATTAATAAATAACAATGATTTAGATGGTATATATGAACAAATAAAGGATATTAAACAGGAATCTATAAATAGTGATGATCAAGAAGTATATAAGCAAGCTGTTGATTTAATAAAAGATCAAGGGGTTTCAAGCTTTTATGAAAATGGATTAAAGAGTTTTAATGAAAATAAATATTCAGATGCTAAAGTTTTTTTAGATAAAGCGTATGCATACTGTGAAGGGAATAGTTTAAAAGAACATATATTATTTTATAGAGCAAGTAGCTCTTCAAAGCTATCTGACAACTCTGCAGCTATAAAGCAATATGAGGAATATTATAGTCAGTATCCTAATGGTGTATATGTAGAGGAAACGCTATATGATCTAGCATTATTAAACAGTCCTATAAATAAGGATAAGAGTAAGCAGTATGCAAATATACTAATAAATAATTATCCAGATTCAATGTATGCTAATAATAATATAAAAAATATAATTAATGAATAAGAAATAAGTTTCAAATTAGAAATTACTTATTCTTCTTAATTTAAAAGCAAATTACTGTCATATTAATATATCTATTAGGAAAAGATAATCACATAATCGGCATTTTATTATTAGATGTGATGATTTAGAGTATTTATTTAAAATAAAGGATAGGTGAGAATATGATTTCAATAATTAAAGGATGTAACGTGTATGCACCTAAGCACCTTGGAATAAAAGATGTTGTGATAGCCGGGGGCAAAATAGAAGGGATATATGAAAATCTTAATATTAAAATTGCTCCGATAGATGTTGAGGTTATTGATGGAAGAAATAAATTACTTTTTCCAGGGTTTATAGACGGTCATGTTCACATTATAGGTGCTGGAGGCGAAGGTGGATATAATACAAGAACTCCTGAAATGCCATTATCTAGCTTGGTTAAGGCGGGAATAACCACGGTTGTAGGATGTATAGGAACAGATGGAACATGCAGAAGCATGAAATCATTGATAGCAAAGGCGAAAGCACTAAAACAAGATGGCATGTCTGCATACTGTTTTACTGGTTCATATGAGTTGCCTGTTAAGACTGTAACAGACTCAATTAAAAGCGATTTAATGTTGATTGAAGAAATAATTGGAATAGGGGAAATAGCTATTTCAGATCATAGAAGTTCTCAGCAAACCTTTGAAGTATTTGCAAATGCAGTAGCAGAAAGTAGAGTTGGAGGTCTTCTATCAAATAAGTGTGGAATTGTTAACATACATTTAGGTGAAGGAAACAGGAAATTAAATTATTTATTTGAATTGCTAGATAAGACGGAAATTCCTGAGACTCAGTTACTACCGACTCATATCAATAGAAACGGTAAGCTATTTAAGGAAGGCTTAGAGTATGTTAGAAAAGGTGGCTTCATTGACTTAACAACCAGCTGCGACCTAGAGAATTTAGGAGAAGGCGAACTTAGAGCTGGTGAAGGATTAAAAAAATACTTAGATGAAAAATTACCTATAGACCATATAACTTTCACTTCAGATGGAAATGGAAGTATGGAGAAATTCGATAAAGATGGAAAGCTAGAAGGATATGAAATTTGCTCAGTTTCAACATTATACAGGGAAATTAAATATGCAATTAATGAACAAAATGTGCCAATTGCAGACGCTATTAAAGTAGTAACATCAAATGTTGCATCAATCATGAAATTTAACAATAAAGGCACAATTGAGTCAGGAAAAGATGCAGATTTAGTGATAGTTGACGAAAAATCTTTAGATATAGAGATGGTTTTTGCAAATGGAAAGAAAATGATGGAGAATGGAGAAGTAATTGTAAAAGGATTTTTTGAAAAGTAATTGTAATAAGAGATGGGTTATATCATTTTTATTTGATATAACCCATTATTTTTAAATTAATATATAGAGGCTACACTTTTACTTTGAAAAAAGTGTGATGCCCTATAATTTTTTCGTTCACTTTTTGTGTTTCTTTCATCCAATGACATGTTGCGGTAGCCGGATTATAGAAAAATAAGGCATCATTTGTTGGATCAGCGCCCCTAATCGCATCGTATACTGCATTATAGCAATCTTGATCTGGATTAGCAGTTATTTTACCATTCTTAACGCATGAAAAGGCATTTTTTTGGAATATAACTTCTCTAATAGTATTTGGAAAATGAGGATCAATAGTACGATTTAATACTACAGAAGCTACAGCAACCTTTCCAGCATATGGTTCACCACCACTTTCAGCAGATACAAGTTTTGCCATTAGATCTATATCTTCACCCGTTATATATAATTGTTGAGTATCATGTTTGAAAACTTCTAAAACTTCGTTGTTTTTCTCATCAGACTGAGAATTGTTTATATTAGCACTTAAGTAGTTTACTTTCATTTTTGGATTTTCATAAGTAGTCTTAATTTCACTATGAGATCCAGCTAAATTAGACGCAAATGCTGGATTCATATTAATAACGGAAAGATATAGTATTAACGCAGTTACAAAAATACTATATGTCTTTTTCATAAAAAACCTCCTTCGGTATAATGCAACAAATAATATTATTGCCAAAGAAAGTAATTATATACACTATTTATTCGTATAATCATTTATAGGATTTTATAACGATATAAACTATAATTAATTAATAGTAATAAAAAATTACTATAAAAATAATTAAAAAGTAAGAAAATAATAATTCTCTTTATATCTAATAACATAGTATTTGTTGTATAATTTTATTGTGAGAGAAAAAGAGGTGAGAAATTTGCAAGAACTTTTAACAATGTTAATAAAAAGCTTTTCTAATATATCTATATGGTCCATACTAGATATACTAGTAGTATCCTATATATTTTATAAAGGATATATGCTAATAAAGGAAACAAGGGCAGAACAATTATTAAAGGGAATAGTATTAATTATAGCACTTATTCCAATCAGTTATTTATTAAAACTAGATATGTTATATTTTATATTAAATAAGACATTAACCATCGGGGTATTATCTGTAGTTATAATTTTTCAACCAGAGATTAGAAGGGCTTTAGAACATTTGGGAAGAAGTGCTTTCGATGATCATTATCTTAATAATAGAGAAGATTTTAATACTATTATTAATGAAATTACAATTGCTGTGCAAAACTTAGCAGAAAGCAAAACAGGAGCTCTAATTGTAATGGAGCAAAGTACCGGTTTGAATGAATTAATTGGTGCAGGAACAGTATTAGATGCCAAAATCACCTCGAATCTTTTGGAAAATATATTTGTTGTTAATACTCCTCTACATGATGGAGCAACAATAATAAGAAATAATAGAATTTTAGCATCTGGATGCGTTTTGCCGCTTACTAGTAATAATTCTATAAATAAGAAATTAGGAACAAGGCATAGGGCAGCGATAGGTTTATCAGAAGTCTCTGATGCACTAGTTATAATCGTATCTGAAGAAACAGGTGTAGTATCGCTAGCGATCAACGGAAAAATTACAAGGGGATATGATAAGGATAGATTAAAGCTTATACTAACTAAGGTAGTAGAAAATAGAAACCAAAAAAGAGTTAAAACGGCGGGAGAGAAGGTGAGGTCATGGATAAAAGTGAAAACGGAACGTTAATTGTTAAAATTATTTGTTTACTGTTATCAGTGGTTCTGTGGCTATATATCTCGAATGTTGAGAACCCACTCAGGACTTATGAATTAAAAGGAATACCAGTAGAATTAACTAATGAGGATTCCCTAGCAGATTCAAAATTCGCAATTGTAAATAAACAGCCATTTACGGTGGATTTAAAATTAGAGGGGCCATCAAGTGAAATATTAAAGGTGAAAAAAGAAGATTTTAAGATTGTAGCTGATATGTCGGCTTATGCACTTAAAGTAGGAGAAAATACCATACCAGTCCAAATAATGAGTTATCCTGAAAATATAACTATAAAGAATAATGGGATGTTGGGTATAAAAGTTAATCTAGAGGAATTGACCCAAAAGGAACTTACGATAAGCTCAAAAGTAAAAGTAATGTATAAAGAAAATATTTATGAAAAAGAGCAAAGCATAAATCCAAAGACCGTAACAATAACAGGGGGTAAAAGTTCTGTAGATAAGGTTACTGAAGCTATTTTGACTGGCGAAGAAAAGGATGTAGATAAAAATAAGCAAGGTGATTATAATATACAATTTATAGACTCATTTGGAAATGCAGTTAGCAATATTGAATCTAATATAAAAACTGCAAAGCTATCAATTACTGTTACGAATGGGAAGACCGTGCCAGTTAATTTAAAGACTACAGGAAATGTACCTCAAGGGTTTGTTTTAGATGGATATGAGTTAAGTAAAAATAATGTAACTGTATTAGGTGATAGTCAGATTTTAAATAAGTTGGAATCAATAGATACAGAGGCTGTGGATATGTCATCATTGCAGCCTGATAGTGAAGTCGATGTCAAACTTAACTTACAAGAAGGTATTTCGATAGGTGATGGAGATGGATCAATTAAGGCTAAATTTAAATTAAAGAAGGAAGAGAATACAACTAAAAATATAGAATGCAATGTTCAGTACAAGAATTTAAGTGATGTATTTTTGGTTACAAATCAAAGTTTAGTATCTAATGTAAAATTATCAGGTACACAAGAAGCATTAGATAAGATAAGTTCACAAAATATAAGTGTCATACTAGATTTAGCTAATGTAAAAGAAGAAGGGACTTTTGATTATACACCTCAGGCAACACTTGTTAATGCCAATAATGTAACAGTATCAGATGTTGGAAATGTTAGTGTAACAATAAAGAAGAAGGGATAATAATAAAATCACAGTATTAATTAATTTGTTAATACTGTGATTTTTTATGATATAATTTCTTTGAATTAGTTTGGAGTAAGGTAGGATGGGAAATAATAAATAAGATATGAAATTTGATTGAATAGATATATAATTATAGATTGTTTGTTGAAAGGATATGGTGAGAAGTCTGTGGCTATAAGAATAAATAATATAAATTTAAGTTTAGATGATGATTTAAATATTTTAGAGAAAAAAATATGTAAAAAGCTAAATATATCAAAGGAAGATATTAGTAGGTTAGATATAATTAAGAGAAGTATAGATGCAAGAAAAAAGAATGATATAAAAATAAGCTTTAGTGTCAATGTATTTTGTAAAAAAGAGAAAATGTTACTATCAAGAATACATGATAAGGATATAAGTTTTGAAGAAATTAGAGAAATTGAGTCAATAAAAAGTGGTACTGAAGAAATTAAAGCGAGACCAGTAGTTGTAGGATTTGGACCAGCAGGAATTTTTGCAGCATTAACATTAGCAAGGTATGGATATAGACCAATTGTGTATGAACGTGGGGAAGATGTAGATAAAAGAACTGAGACTGTGGAAAAGTTTTGGAAGGATGGATGTCTTAATTTAGAATCAAATGTTCAATTTGGGGAAGGAGGAGCAGGCGCATTTTCTGATGGAAAATTAACTACAAGAATTAAAGATCACAGGTGTTCATTTGTCCTTGATGAACTAATAAAGGCAGGGGCACCGGCAGAAATTAAATATGAGAGCAAAGCCCATGTTGGAACAGATCTTTTAAAAGGTGTGGTTAAGAATATCAGAGAAGAAATAAAGAGGCTTGGAGGCGAGGTTAATTTTAATTCTAAGTTAGAGAAAATAACATATAAAGATGGAAAGTTAGAGAGCATAGTAGTTAATGGAAAGAATATTACATGTGAGGCTTTAGTGCTAGCTATAGGACATAGTTCAAGAGATACATATGAGATGTTATATAGAGAAAATGTATCAATGGATGCAAAGGCATTTGCAATAGGGGTAAGGATTGAACATCCACAAGAATTAATAAATGTTAACCAATATGGCAACAATCATAATCATCCTAAATTACATGCTGCAGATTACAGACTTACATATCAAAGCGAAAAGCTAAAAAGAGGTGTATATTCATTTTGTATGTGCCCTGGTGGAGTAGTGGTTGCAGCAGCATCAGAAGAAGGAAGACTTGTGTCTAATGGTATGAGTTATCATGCAAGAGATTTAGATAATGCGAATTCAGCACTAGTGGTAACTGTCTCCCCAGAAGATTTTGAAGGAAGTTCACCGCTTAGAGGAATGGAATTTCAAAGGCACTACGAAAGTTTAGCGTTTAAGCTAGGTGGTGGAAATTATAAAGCACCTGTTCAATTAGTAGGAGACTTCATGAAGGATAGAGTGTCAACTAAGTTAGGTGAGGTAATCCCAAGTTATACTGCAGGGTATGAATTCAGGGAATTAAAAGAATGTCTACCTGATTATGTTGTAGAAGCTCTTAAAGAAGGAATTATAAATTTTGATAAAAAGATAAAAGGGTATGCAAGAGAAGATGCAATTTTAACGGGAATTGAGACAAGAACATCAGCGCCAGTTAGATTGAATAGAAATACTTCGCTTGAAAGTATAAATGTATGCGGACTTTATCCAACTGGAGAAGGGGCAGGATTTGCAGGTGGCATAATATCAGCGGCTGTTGACGGGATAAAGGTTGCCGAACACATAATTGAAAAATTCGATTTACCAAAATAAGATCATAAATAACATGAATGGAATTAGTATAATCTTTTCAGAAGATGAGGAAGATATATTATATTACGTTCATGTTGTGAAATATTATAAAAATAAATATATAAAATTAATAAGATAATAAAAATAATATTCTGAAAATTCAACATTTCCAATATTTTTTTGTTACAATAGGGTATAAAGAAATATTCATAGCATTGATTGATATAAATTTAACAAACAATTAAATTAATTATAAATAAAAGTTAAAAATTATTAAAGTAGAGGTGCAAAAAATGAGTAAAAACTTTGATGAGTTATTATCAAGATTAAAGGAAGTTCCAACAAAAAAAGTGGCTGTAGCTGTAGCACAAGATGAACCAGTATTAGAAGCTATAAAAGAAGCTACAGAAAATAACATCGCACAAGCAATATTGGTTGGTGATAAACAACAGATTCATGAAATCGCAAAGAAAATAAACTTGGATTTATCTGATTATGAAATAATGGATATTAAAGATCCAAAGAAAGCAACATTAGAAGCGGTAAAATTAGTTTCAAGTGGTCATGCAGATATGTTAATGAAGGGGCTAGTTGATACTGCAACATTCCTAAGAAGCGTATTAAACAAAGAGGTTGGTCTTAGAACAGGAAAATTAATGTCCCATGTAGCTGTGTTTGATGTGGAAGGTTGGGATAGACTATTATTTTTAACTGATGCAGCATTTAATACATACCCAGAATTTAAGGATAAAGTTGGAATGATAAATAATGCAGTTGTAGTTGCTCATGCATGTGGAATAGATGTTCCAAGAGTAGCACCTATATGCCCAGTTGAAGTTGTAAATACAAGTATGCAATCAACAGTTGATGCAGCATTGTTAGCTAAAATGAGTGACAGGGGGCAAATTAAAGGATGCATAATTGATGGACCTTTTGCCTTAGATAATGCAATATCAGAAGAAGCAGCTCATCATAAAGGTGTTACAGGATCAGTAGCAGGTAAAGCTGATATATTATTATTACCAAATATAGAAGCAGCAAATGTAATGTATAAGACATTAACATATTTCTCAAAATCAAGAAATGGTGGACTTTTAGTAGGTACATCAGCACCAGTAATTTTAACTTCAAGAGCAGATTCATTCGAAACTAAAGTTAATTCAATTGCTCTTGCAGCATTAGTTGCAGCAAGAAATAAGTAATAAATCGATCCATAATAATTAATGCATAATTAATGGAGAGATTTATATGGAATTTGCAATGCACTTTTAGATTCTATAATAATTTCTTCCGAAAATTATGCATTATGACTGTATAGAATGCATTAAATTTAAGGGGGATTCAGAATGTCATATAAGCTATTAATAATCAATCCAGGTTCAACATCAACAAAGATTGGTGTTTACGAAGGAGAAAAGGAACTATTTGAAGAAACTTTAAGACACACAAATGAAGAAATAAAGAGATATGATACAATATATGATCAATTCGAATTTAGAAAAGAAGTTATATTAAATGTTCTTAAAGAAAAGAATTTGGATATAAAGACTTTAAGTGCTATTGTTGGTAGAGGTGGAATGCTTAGACCAGTTGAAGGTGGAACATATGCAGTAAATGATGCAATGGTTGAAGATTTAAAAGTTGGAGTTCAAGGACCTCATGCTTCTAACCTTGGCGGAATAATTGCTAAGTCAATTGGAGATGAATTAAATATTCCATCATTTATAGTAGATCCAGTTGTTACAGACGAGTTAGCAGATGTAGCAAGACTATCTGGAGTACCAGAATTACCAAGAAAAAGTAAATTCCACGCTTTAAATCAAAAGGCAGTAGCTAAAAGATATGGAAAAGAAAGTGGACAAGGATATGAAAACCTAAATCTTGTAGTTGTACATATGGGTGGAGGCGTTTCAGTTGGTGCTCACAATCATGGGAAAGTTGTCGATGTAAATAATGCATTAGATGGAGATGGCCCATTCTCACCAGAAAGAGCTGGATCAGTTCCAATTGGTGATTTAGTTAAAATGTGTTTTAGTGGAAAATATAGTGAAGCAGAAGTATATGGCAAGGTTGTAGGAAAAGGTGGATTTGTTGGTTATCTAAACACAAATGATGTAAAAGGTGTTATTGATAAGATGGAAGAAGGAGATAAAGAATGTGAATCAATATATAAAGCATTTGTTTATCAAATTTCGAAAGCAATTGGAGAAATGTCAGTTGTATTAGAAGGTAAAGTTGATCAAATTATTTTTACCGGAGGAATTGCATACTCACCAACACTTGTTCCAGACCTTAAAGCAAAAGTTGAATGGATAGCCCCAGTTACAGTTTATCCTGGAGAAGATGAATTACTTGCTCTAGCTCAAGGTGCTATAAGAGTACTTGATGGAGAAGAACAAGCTAAGGTTTACTAGACGTAAAGATACACCTAGAGATATTTTCTAGGTGTATTTTTTTACATAAAATTCGCATATGTATATCGCTAAACTGTGACCAAATGATATAATAAAATAATCGTAATGATATTTAGTAAAGAATAAGTTTAATTGGGGTATGATATGGATAGATTTAATTGTATTTTGAATGACACAGAATATATATATTATCTAAAAAGAAATAAAAAGTTTGAAAAAGATAGAAAATTTTGCAAGCATAATTTAAAACACTTTTTAGATGTAGCACGAATAGCACAATTGATAAATCTCGAAGAAGGTTTAGGATTTAACAAAGAAATTATATATACTACTGCAATTCTCCACGACATAGGAAAGTCGCTTCAGTATGAAAATGGAACACCTCATGAAATAGCATCATGGGAGATTTCAAAAGAAATTTTACATAATTACAGATATAATGAGGAAGAAATTGAAATCATAAAACAAGGAATACTAGGTCATAGAGATAAAAAAAGTGAAAACTTTGCGCAGCTCATGTATAGAGCAGATAAACTCTCACGACTGTGCATTAGCTGCAAGTCTATTGATGAATGTAATTGGGGAGATGAAAAGAAAAATTTTAAAATATATTATTAAAAGGAGCTATAAATCAATGAAAATAGGAAGTAAGGAATTTAATATAGGGGAGAGAACATATATTATGGGAATATTAAATTTTACTCCAGATTCTTTCTCAGATGGAGGAAAATTTAATGACATCGATATTGCTATAAAACATGTGAAGGAAATGATAGATAATGGAGCTGACATAATAGATGTAGGAGGGGAATCTACAAGACCTGGATATGAGATAGTAAGTGAAGAAGAAGAAATTTCAAGAGTTGTACCTATAATAAAGGCTATAAAAGAAAATTTCGATATATCAGTATCAATAGATACATATAAAGCTAAAGTTGCAGAGCAGGCAATAAAAGCTGGTGCGAACCTTATTAATGATATATGGGGATTTAAAAAAGATAAAGATATGGCAAAAGTTGCGGCAAAATATAATGTACCTTGTTGTCTAATGCATAATAGAGATAATACAGAGTATAAAAATTTAATGGAAGATATATTAAATGATCTGAAGGAATGTATTAATATTGCTAAGGATGCTGGAGTAAAAGACGAAAATATAATATTAGATCCAGGCATAGGTTTTGGAAAGACTTATGAACAAAATTTAGAAACTATGAATAACTTAGAAAGAATCAAAGACTTGGGATATCCGATATTGCTTGGTACATCTAGGAAGTCTATGATAGGATTAGCTCTTAATTTACCTGTAGAGGAAAGAATAGAGGGGACAGTTGCAACAACAGTTATTGGAATAATGAAAGATGCTTGTGATTTTGTAAGAGTTCATGATGTGCTTGAAAATTCAAGAGCAGCAAAGATGACTGATATAATCGTAAGAAGATAGGATGGATGAGTTTTGGATAAGATGTATATAAGGGAGCTAGAGTTATTTGGTTTTCATGGAGTTTTCGAAGAGGAAAAAAGATTAGGTCAAAAGTTCATTTTATCTTTTGAGTTAGATATAGATCTAAAATTAGCAGGAAAAACTGGAGATTTAACTAAAACAGTTCATTATGGTGAATTGTGTGAAAAAATTGAAGACGAATTTAAAAGAAAGAACTATGATCTTATAGAAACAGCAACTTTAAATTTAGCTGATTTTATTCTTAATGAATATAAGATAATAGAAGGTGTTAAGGTGTTCTTAAAAAAGCCTTGGGCACCTATAAAGAAACATTTAGATACTGTAGAAATAATGATTGAAAGAAGAAGGCACAAAGCATATATAAGTTTAGGATCCAATATCGGGAATAAGGAACAATATTTAGAGGACGCAATAAATAAAATATCTGCAGAAAAAAATATTGAAATAATAAGAGAGTCATCGTTTATTAAAACAAAACCATGGGGATACTTAGAACAGGAAGATTTTTTAAATGGTGTTGTGGAAATAGAAACCATATTAGAAGCAGAAGAACTTATGGATTTATTACTTGGAATTGAAACAGATCTAGATAGAAAGAGGACTATAAAGTGGGGACCTAGAACTATTGATCTGGATATTATTATGTATGATTCAGTGGTTTCTTCAAATGAAAAGGTGATTCTCCCACACCCAAGAATGCATGAGAGAGAATTTGTATTAAAACCATTAAGTGAAATAGCACCATATCTTATGCATCCTGTGCTCAATAAGAGAGTATTTACTCTTTTAGAGGAGCTAGAGAAAAAAGAAAATTAAAAATATGAAACAGCTTATTATAAGGTAGGGGTAATTTTATGAGAAGTTCACTAAAGTTTACTAACAAATTAAATATGTTATCTGAAATGGAATGTGAATCAAAGTTTCAAATATTGGAATATGAGAATTTAGATGGAGCGACTGATGTTCAAACTGCTTTGGGACTTAATATAATGAAAAAGAGTGGGATAAAATTAAAACAAGTGAGAATATTGCTAGAAGATAGTTCGGTAACACTTGAACCAGGCTCTTTGAGCTATATGAAAGGGAAGATTCAAATAACAAATAAATCAGGTGGGTTGTTGGGACTTGGCAAAAAGATAATATCAAGTAAACTAATAGGGGAAAGTATATTTAGGCCTACTTATAGTGGGACTGGGGAAATATTTTTAGAGCCTTCTTTCGGTCATTTTGCATTAATAGAACTAGAGGATGATGAAATAGTTGTGGGAGATAATATGTTCTATGCATGTGAAGAAGGTATAGAAATTGATGCAACAATGCAAAAAAATGTATCATCAGCCTTTCTAGGGAATGAGGGGTTATATCAAACTAGGATAGAAGGTAGCGGAATAGTTGTTCTTAAGGTTCCAGTTCCAGAAAGTGAAATATTTAAATGTATATTAATTAACGATACTTTAAAGGTAGATGGAAACTTTGCTATCTTAAGGACAGGAAACATTGAATTCTCAGTGGAGAAATCATCTAAATCAATTATAGGAACTGCAGTTAGTGGAGAAGGTATGGTTAATGTATATAGAGGTACTGGAGAAGTTTGGTTAGTACCTACAAAAAGCATATACAAGCATTTAAATATTAAGGGATTGGACGCGATAAGTGGCATAAACCCAGAAAGTAATGTTGAAGATTTATGATTAGAATATATAAATAGAGTATTATAAATTTAATTAAAGAAGAAGTGTATTATAAATTTTATTTTATAATAAGCTTCTTCTTTGTTTTATGAATTTTATGTAATTCATATTAATATATGCTTTGATATATTAAAGTTGTAAAGTAAGCTTTAGATGGTTATAATTAAAGAGAAAATAAGTATTACAAGAGGTGATAAAGTGAGTTCTTTAGAGTCAAAGCTAAAAAGTAAAGAATTAGATTTATTTTTTAAATCAATTTTAGAACTTAAAAATATAGATGAATGTTATAAATTCTTTGAAGATGTAGCTACAATAAATGAAGTTAAATCATTAGCACAAAGATTACATGTAGCAAAGCTACTTAAAGGTAAAAAGACTTATTCAGAAATAGCTGAAATAACTGGCGCGAGTACTGCAACTATTAGTAGAGTTAATAGATGTTTAAATTATGGAAGTGATGGATATAATTTAGTTTTAGAAAGATTAAATGATGAAAATATAGACTAACATAGATGCTGATTCTAGAAATACTATTCTTATATGTAATTAATTGTAAAATAGTAATATTATAACAGAAAGAGAAGATTGTAAATACGTGTTAAAAATATTATACTATTTAAGGTAGGCACTGAAGAAATTACAAATAATATTATCCATTGTAGATGATTAAGTATATTATAGTAATTGAGTGACTATAACAGAATAAAAAAGTGAGGTAAAATTATGGGTAGAATGTTTGGAACTGATGGCGTTAGAGGAGTTGCAAATACAGAATTAACAGCAAGAATTGCGTATGATCTTGGAAGAGCAGGAGCATATGTATTAACAGAAGGAGCTCATAAGCCTAAAATATTAGTGGCAAAAGATACAAGAATATCAGGAGATATGTTAGAATCAGCATTAATAGCAGGAATACTATCAGTTGGAGCTGAAGCAATAGTGCTTGGAGTAGTACCTACACCAGCTGTTGCATACTTAACAAGAAAATATGGAGCAGATGCGGGTGTTATGATTTCTGCATCGCATAATCCGGTAGAATATAATGGGATTAAGTTCTTTAACGATAAAGGGTACAAGCTTTCAGATGAATTGGAAGATGAGATTCAAAGAGTTATTGAAAGTGATTTTGAAGAAGTTCCAAGTCCAACAGGCACAGATTTGGGAAGAGAGACAATTGAAGTGTCAGCATTAGATGATTATATAGAATTTGCTAAAAACACAATACCTTATAGCTTGAAGGGATTAAAAATAGCATTAGATTGTGCCAATGGAGCTGCATATAAATCATCAGTAAAAGCGTTTAGAGAGCTAGGTGCTGATGTATTTGTAATTAATGACAATCCAGATGGAACAAACATAAATGAAAATTGTGGATCTACACATCCAGAAGAATTAATGGAATATGTAATTAAAAAGAAATGCGATTTAGGTTTTGCCTTTGATGGAGATGCAGATAGGTGTTTGGCTGTTGATGAAAAAGGTAATTTAATAAATGGTGATTTCATACTAATGTTATGTGCAAAATATTTAAAAGAACTTGGTAAGTTAAAAGATGATACATTAGTTGTAACTGTAATGAGTAATCTTGGATTAGATATTGCATGCAAAAATGAAAAAATAAACATTATTAAGACTGCTGTTGGAGATAGATATGTTTTAGAAGAAATGGTTAAAAACAAATATGTCTTAGGTGGAGAACAATCAGGACATGTTATATTTTTAGATTATAATTCAACTGGAGATGGATTAGTAACAGCGCTTCAAATTGCAGGGATAGTTAAGAAAAAGGAAAAAACATTATCTGAATTATGTTCAATAATGAAGGAATTACCACAAGTTTTAGCTAATGCAACAATACCAAATGATAAAAAAGATTTGTATTTGACAGATGATGAAATACAAAACGAAATAAGAAAGATAGAAGAAGCTTTAAATGGTGTTGGAAGAGTACTTATAAGACCATCTGGAACTGAACCGCTAGTAAGAGTAATGCTTGAAGGAGAAAATCAAGCTGAGATAGATGAAATGGCTCATAATTTAGCAAATTTAATCGAGAAGAAATATAATTAATTAAATAAGGTATATATAACTTTGTTAAGAGGAACTCTATTAAATGAGTTCCTTTTTTGTTTATCTATCTAAAATGGATAAAACTAATTTAAAATTGCTATAAGTTTATAAAATTGCTTGAAACTTTGCTTTTTACAGATAATTTTTTATGAATAACAAATGAGCAATAAGGGGATAAATAGATTAATACATAAAATAATAATACGTTGATAAAGGAGGCATTTATATGGACAAAGAACCTTATAATGAATATCTAGTAGTGATGCCAACTGGTAACTGCAAGGGATTTAACGATATAGAAGGAGCAAAAGCATATATTAATATGTATTATGAATTACGTCTTGATGATGTTTTTCATAAGGATGGTTATAATGATGCTACTGAAATAGGTGGAGATGAATATAGGTACAACGTATTTACACAGTTAGGTGCCGAAGAGGGAGCTAAATGCGAGATATATAAAACTGTGTCATTCATTGAAGAAATTAATAAAGAGTTAGTCTTTGAAGATGAAAAGGAAGAAATAATTTCAAAGTTATGTGAAGCAAAAATAAATTTTAACATATATGATTATAGTTTAGATACAGTTTTAGCAAACATTCAAGAAGTTGAATATATGGAGGATTATGGAACAAAGATTAGTAGAATGTAATACTCCAAATTAAAAAATCAATAAAAGCAAGCTTATTTAAATTGTTAATTTAAACTACTATAAAAATTGATATAATTAAATTAAGTATTGGTGTATTGATATATAGTTAAAAAAATGCGTAAAAAAATAACAAATAGTTAATTTTCATATATTGTAAATATATAAAAAAATGATAATGGAAAATATATAATTAAAATGTTGACAACAATAAAAACCGAGAGTACAATTTAGTCTAACAGGAAAATCAAATAGGTCCTTAAGCTATAAAATGCTGAGATGGAGAAAATTATTTAGTAGATAAGTTGCAGAGAGTCGATGGCTGGTGAGAATCGATACTTTAGCTCTATAATTATCACTCCTGAGCAGAATCCAGAAAGAGGAATAACCGTTCCTTGAGTAAAAGATATCCGGTGTGCATCCGTTATATGCAAGGGTTTGTTAGAACCTAGTGATATTATGTAAGGCGGAATATTATCCCACTTCTTATGATTTATATCATTAAGGGTGGATTTTTTTAACCATTTTTAAGGGGGGAAGGCAATGGAGAAGCATGTATTATCTGTCTTAGTAAAGAATTCATCTGGTGTTTTGAGTAGAGTAAGTGGATTGTTTTCAAGAAGAGGATACAATATCGATAGTTTAACTGTGGGTAGAACTGAAGATCCTTTGATTTCGAGAATGACAATTACACTTATGGGAGACGAGAATGTATTAGAACAGGTTAAAAAGCAATTAAACAAATTAGAAGATGTTATAAGGGTTATAAACTTTAAAGCTGATGATTCTGTTTATAGAGAATTAGTGCTAATTAAAGTAAAGGCAAATGCAGAAAACAGAGCAGCAATAAACGAAACTGTAAATATTTTTAGAAGCAAGATAATTGACCTGTCTACAGACACTTTAACGATAGAATTAACTGGGGATGAAAATAAAATATCAGCATTAATAAACCTGATGGAGGAGTATGGAATAGAAGAATTGGTTAGAACAGGTGTGACAGCACTACAAAGAGGGGAAAAAACTATAAGAAATTCCATTGAATCTTATTAATGTATATTAAATAAAGATAATCTAAAAGCAATAAGGCAATAAAATGAAAAGGGGGATAATCATATATGGCTCAGAATCAGGTGAAAATATTTGATTCTACTCTAAGAGATGGAGCCCAAGGTCAAGGAATTTCATTTTCATTAGAAGATAAAATTAAAATAGTAAAAGTTTTGGATGAGATTAAAGTTGATTACATTGAAGCTGGTAATCCAGGATCAAATCCGAAAGATATGGAATTCTTTAAAAGGCTTAAGGATGTGGAACTTAAGAACGCAAAGGTCGTAGCATTTGGATCTACACGAAGACCTAAAATTAACGTAGAAGATGACAAAAATCTAAAAGATTTACTGTCATCAGGGGCAGACACAATTGTTGTATTTGGGAAGTCATGGGGCTTTCAAGTAACAGATATTATAAAAACTTCTTTAAGTGAAAATGTAAATATGATAAAAGACACAATTGAGTATTTGTGTGTTAAGGGGAAAGAAGTAATATTTGATGCAGAACATTTTTATGATGGATATAAAGCTAACAAAGAGTATGCGATGGCAACTTTAAAGGCAGCAGAAGAAGCAGGGGCAAAAGTAGTTGTGCTATGTGACACTAATGGAGGAACTTTACCTCAAGAGATATATAACATAACTAAAAGCATAAAAGAAACAATGAAGGTTGAACTGGGAATTCATAGCCATGACGATATGGGGATGGCAGTTGCAAATTCGATTATGGCAGTGGAGGCAGGAGCGAGTCAGATTCAAGGAACCTTTATTGGAATAGGAGAAAGATGCGGGAATGCTAATTTAAGCACAATAATACCTACATTAAAACTAAAGCTTGGATATAAAGTTTTAAATGATAACGAGCTAGTAAATCTAACAAAAACATCTAGGTATATTGCTGAAATTTGTAATATCACATTATCAGATGAAGATCCATTTGTAGGAAATTCAGCGTTTGCTCATAAAGGTGGAATGCATATAGATGCAGTAACTAAATCACCAAAATCATATGAACATATAGAGCCAGAATTGGTAGGAAATAAGAGGCGCTTTTTAGTATCTGAGGTAAGTGGCAAAAGTACAATTTTACAGGAAATACAAAAGATATTTCCTAATATATCTAAGGATGATAAATCGGTTCAAAAAATTACAGATAGATTGAAAGAACTAGAATATGATGGGTATCAATTTGAAGGAGCAGAAGGAACAGTTGAATTAGTTATAAGAAAAATTATTGGAAAGTACAAACCGTTCTTTAAATTGAATCATTTTAAGATCATTGGTGAACAACCCTATGGATCCGAGGATTTCTCATCAACAGCAGTAATAAATATTACAGTTGATGGACAAAATGAGATGACAGCAGCAGAAGGGGAAGGACCTGTGAATGCTTTAGATAAGGCTATTAGGAAAGCACTAGAAGTTTTTTATCCAGAATTAAAACAGGCAAGATTAGTAGATTATAAAGTTAGGGTTTTGGATTCTGAAAGTGCTACTGAGGCAAAGGTAAGAGTATTAATTGAATCAACAGATGGGATTGAAAGTTGGAGTACTGTTGGGGTATCTCGGGATGTAATTCAAGCTAGTTGGATAGCTCTAGTGGATTCAATAGAATATAAATTAATAAAAGATATTGAAAGAAAAGTAAAAGCATATTTTTAAGGGGGACTAAAACATGGGAATGACAATGACTCAAAAAATCTTAGCAGCACATGCGGGATTGGAAGCTGTAAAAGCTGGACAATTAATTGAAGCAAATCTTGATTTAGTATTAGGAAATGATATTACAACTCCAGTAGCTGTAAATGAATTTAAGAAATTTGGAACAGATAAAGTATTTAGCAAAAGCCAAATTGCTATAGTACCAGATCACTTTACTCCTAACAAAGATATAAAGGCAGCAGAACAAGTTAAATATATTAGAGAATTTGCTCAAAATATGGAGATAGAAAATTTCTTTGAAGTTGGAGAAATGGGAATTGAACATTGCCTACTTCCTGAAAAAGGACTAGTTGTTGCTGGAGATGTTGTTATAGGAGCTGATTCACATACATGTACTTATGGAGCACTTGGGGCTTTCTCAACAGGTATTGGATCAACTGATATGGCAGCTGGTATGGCTACAGGAAAGTGTTGGTTTAAAGTGCCTTCAGCTTTAAAGTTTGTTCTTAAGAATAAACCAGCAAAATGGATAAGTGGTAAGGATATAATCTTACACATAATCGGAATGATTGGTGTTGACGGTGCTCTATATAAATCAATGGAATTTGTAGGTGATGGCTTACAATATCTTTCAATGGATGATAGATTTACAATGGCAAATATGGCAATAGAGGCTGGTGGAAAGAATGGAATTTTCCCAGTTGATGATAAAACAGAAGAATATTTAAAAGATCATGCTTCTAGGGAATGGAAGGTTTATGAAGCTGACGAAGATGCAGAATATGATAAAGTATTTGAAATTGATTTAAGTGAATTAAGACCAACAGTTTCATTTCCTCACTTACCAGACAATACAAGAACAATTGATAATACTGGAGATGTAGCTATTGATCAGGTTGTAATTGGATCATGCACAAATGGTAGGATTTCAGATTTAAGAATAGCTAGAGATATCTTAAAAGGAAAGAAAGTTAAAAAGGGTATTAGATGTATAGTTATCCCTGGAACTCAAAAAATTTATTTACAAGCAATAAAAGAAGGAATAGTTACTGACTTGGTAGAGGCTGGAGCTGCATTTTCAACACCGACTTGTGGACCATGTTTAGGTGGACATATGGGAATCTTAGCTAAAGGTGAAAGATGTGTATCGACAACAAATAGGAATTTTGTAGGAAGAATGGGGCATGTTGAGTCAGAAGTATATCTAGCAAGTCCAGCAGTGGCAGCAGCGTCTGCTTTAACCGGAAAAATAACTGATCCTGAATTAGTGTAGGAGGTATTTAGTAATGAGCGTAAAAGGTAAAGTATTCAAATATGGTGATAATGTAGATACAGACGTAATAATTCCAGCAAGATATTTAAACACTTCGGATGCTAAAGAACTTGCTGCACATTGTATGGAAGATATAGATGTGGATTTCGTTAAAAATGTAAAGAGTGGAGATATAATTGTTGCAAATAAAAATTTTGGATGTGGTTCTTCAAGAGAACATGCACCTTTAGCAATTAAAACAGCAGGGGTTAGCTGCGTTATTGCATCAACTTTCGCAAGAATATTTTATAGAAATGCAATCAATATTGGGTTACCAATTTTAGAATGTGATGAAGCTGTAAAAAATATTGATGCAGGAGATGAATTAGAAGTTGATTTCTCAACAGGTCTTATTAAAAATTTAACTAAGAGCCAAGAGTATCAAGGGGAAGCATTCCCTGAATTTATGCAAAAAATCATCGATAATGATGGATTGATTGGATATATAAGAAATAGATAGAGAAACTGATTATTAAAAGAAGAATCAAATTAAACTAATATATTTTCTTAAGAGAAGGATACTAATAACTAGAATTAATAATTAAATTTTGATTAAAAAGCAATAAGAAATAGGCAATTATAAGAGGGGGATTATCATAATGAAATGTAATATAGCTGTAATACCAGGGGATGGAATTGGCCCAGAAGTGATAGATGAAACAATAAAGGTTTTAAAAGTTATTGGAGATAAATTTGGGCATAGATTTGAATATGAATATGTATTAGCAGGTGGATGCGCTATTGATAAAGAAGGAACTCCGCTTCCAGAAGCAACTTTAGAAGCATGTAAAAAAAGTGATGCAGTTCTACTCGGAGCTGTTGGAGGCCCTAAGTGGGATGATCCTACTGCTAAAATAAGACCAGAGCAAGCACTACTAGGATTAAGGGGTGCATTAAATCTTTATTGTAATTTAAGACCAGCAGTACTATATGCTCCACTAAAAAATGAATCACCACTTAAAGATAGCATTGTTAAAGATGGGATAGATATCTGCATAGTTAGAGAATTAACAGGTGGAATTTACTTTGGAGAAAGAGGATTGGAAGAAGTAGATGGAGTAAAGAGTGCTTATGACACTGAAAGATATAATGTAAATGAAATAACTAGAATTGCTAAAATAGGATTTGAAACAGCAATGAAAAGAAATAAGAAACTTACAAGTGTAGATAAAGCTAACATATTAGAAAGTTCTAGACTTTGGAGAAGTGTAGTTAACGAGATGGCTAAGGATTACCCAGAAGTTGAAGTAAATCATTTGTATGTTGATAATACTGCTATGCAGTTAGTAAAAGATCCAAATCAATTTGATGTAATTGTAACTTCAAATATATTTGGAGACATATTATCAGATGAAGCAAGTATGGTTACAGGTTCAATAGGTATGTTACCTTCAGCATCGCTTGGGGAAGGAACTCTTGGAATGTATGAACCAATTCATGGAAGTGCTCCTGATATCGCAGGACAAGGAATTGCTAATCCGTTAGCAACTATTCTTTCAGCAGCAATGATGCTTAGGTATAGTTTTTCATTGGAGGAAGAAGCAAAATCTATTGAAAATGCAGTTTTAGCAGTTCTTGAAGATGGATATAGAACTGGAGATATAATGACTGAAGGTAAGAAGAAAGTTGGAACAATTGAAATGGGAAATCTAGTTCGCGAGAAATTAGAGGCAACAAAATAGAATCTAAATCAATTTATACATTGCTAGTTATCAAACAGAGATCATTTTATAAGCAAAGGAGTGAATAAAATGTTATTGACGGGGGCTGAAATATTAATAAAGTCATTGCTTGATGAAGGGGTAGAGACTATATTTGGATATCCAGGTGGGGCGGTATTAAATATATATGATGAGTTATACAAATATAAGGATAAAATTCGTCATGTTCTTACTTGTCATGAGCAGGGAGCATCACATGCGGCTGATGGATATGCAAGGGCCACTGGAAAAGTTGGAGTTTGTCTTGCAACTTCAGGACCTGGAGCTACCAACTTAGTAACAGGTATTGCCACTGCATATATGGATTCAATTCCAATGGTTGCTATTACGGGAAATGTGGCAAAGCCATTACTTGGAAAGGATAGTTTTCAAGAGGTTGATATAACTGGAATTACAATGCCTATAACAAAACATAATTATATTGTAAGGGATATTAATGAACTTCAGGATATAATAAGGGAAGCTTTTTATATAGCTAAGGAGGGTAGACCAGGCCCGGTATTAATAGATATTCCAAAAGATATTACTGCTGAAAAAACTCAATATAATAAAATAATTCCTAAAGAAATAGTTAGAAAATCAGAGCATATTACAGAAAAATCATTACAGGAAGCTGTTGAGTTAATAAATCAAAGCAAGAGACCTCTTATATATGCAGGCGGAGGTATAGGTATATCTGGAGCAACATCTGAATTAACAAAATTTGCAGAAAAGATCAATTGTCCTGTATCAACATCTCTTATGTGTATGGCAGAGTTTCCAAATGATCATGAATTATATACTGGTATGATCGGAATGCATGGAACAAAAGCATCAAATATTGCTGCAACTAAATGTGATTTATTAATAACTCTTGGAGCTAGATTTAGTGATAGAGTTATAAGCAATCAAAATCATATAAAAAATGCAAAGATTTTACAAATAGATGTTGATCCAGCAGAAATAAATAAAAATATAAAAGTTGATACATGTATCGTTGGAGATTTAAAGGTAGCACTGAATCAATTAATACCAATAATTGATGAAAAGAAAAATGACGAATGGTTGAATACTATAAATAATTTAAAAGAGAATAATAAATTAGTGCCATACTGTGACTTGACTCCGGAATTGTTCTTTGATAGGTTGAATAAATTAAATGACGGAAGTTTTATAATTTCTACTGAAGTTGGGCAACATCAAATGTGGACTGCTCAATATTTCAATTTTAAAAGTGAAAGAACATTTATAACATCAGGTGGACTTGGAACTATGGGATATGGTCTTGGAGCAGCAATTGGAGCTCAGATAGGCAGATTTGATAAAAGAGTATTTAATATTGCAGGAGATGGAAGTTTTGGAATGAACTGCAATGAATTAGTTACTGCTGTTAAAAACAATCTTCCATTAATTCAAGTTATTATGAATAACAATTGTTTAGGAATGGTAAGGCAATGGCAAGATTTCTTCTACGAAGGAAGATATTCTGAGACAACTTTAGATAGACCTACAGATTATGTTAAGCTTGCTGAAGCTTTTGGAGCTAAAGCATTTAGAATAACTCAAGTAGATGAAATAGACGATATACTTAGAAAAGCTCTGGATTCAGAAGGTCCAGTTCTTATAGATTATCTAATAAACAGTGATAAAAAAGTTTTTCCTATGGTTGCACCTGGTGCGCCAATTAACCAAATAATAAGTGAAGAAGATATTAATATTAACTAGGAGGTCATTAAAATGCCAAAAATGTATTATGAAAAAGACACAGATTTAAATTTATTAAGAGGAAAGAAAGTTGCTATAATAGGATATGGTAGCCAAGGGCATGCACATGCATTAAATCTTCATGAAAGTGGAGTAGATGTTGTTGTTGGATTGTATAACGGAAGTAAATCTTGGGCTAAAGCAGAAGCAGCAGGGTTGCAAGTTGCAACTGTTGCAGATGCGGCAAAAGCAGCAGATTTAATCATGATTTTATTACCAGATGAAAAGCAAGCAAAAATATATAATGAAGAAATTGCTCCAAACTTAGAAGAAGGAAATGCATTAGTTTTTGCTCATGGATTTAATATACACTTCGGTCAAGTGGTTCCACCTTCATACGTTGATGTATTTATGGTTGCGCCTAAAGGTCCAGGGCATTTAGTAAGAAGAACATATATTGAAGGTGCTGGAGTACCTTGTTTAATAGCTGTACATCAGGATGCAACAGGAAAAGCTAAACAATATGCATTAGCATATGCTAATGGAATTGGAGGAGCAAGAGCAGGAGTTCTTGAAACTACATTTAAAGATGAAACAGAAACAGATTTATTCGGAGAACAAGCAGTTCTTTGTGGCGGAGTTTCAGAACTTATCAAAGCTGGCTTTGAAACTTTAGTAGAAGCAGGCTATGCTCCAGAAAATGCTTACTTTGAATGTATGCATGAAATGAAATTAATTGTTGATTTATTATATCAAGGTGGATTAAGCATGATGAGATATTCAATTTCAGATACTGCTGAATATGGAGATTACCAAATTGGTAGAAGAATCATCACAGATGAAACTAAGAAAGAAATGAAGAAAGTTCTTACTGAAATTCAAGATGGTACATTTGCTAAGAATTGGTTGTTAGAAAACCAAACTAATAGACCAGGATTTAATGCAAGAAGAAGAATGGAAGCAGAACATCCAATTGAAAAAGTTGGTAAGGAATTAAGAGGAATGATGAGCTGGATTGATACAGCTAAAGTAGACTAATATTTAATTATATGTATTAGGGTAGCAGATTTTGAATCTGCTACTTTCTTTTTTTATGAATTTATAGTTTAGCAGAATCTGTGCATAACTATTGAAAGTAATAGAAATGCAGGGGCCACGAATTAGAACATGTTATTAATTCAGAAATATTTTATATGAGAAAAGTAATTTAAGTGGTATTATGATCAACTAAATGTTTAAAAAGTATATACAATAAACTTATATGCTATAGAATTAATAAAAATGAGAATATATTACATCCAAAAATGAAGTAAAAATGATATACAAGAAAAGTAAAATAGTGTACCATATCAGTATAAAAAATCGCGTAGTCTACAATGTTTTCGGTTACGCGATTTTTTGTATTTTTAGGAAATTGAATTATAAAGGGGGAGAATAGAAAAAATGACATTTCTATTTGGCACAAATTGTACCGTGGCATAGATATTGCTACTATAAGATATTATGGAATAAAAAGTATGAAAATAAACACATCATAATCACTAAGGTGCAAAATAATTATAGTATATCGTGGAGGGATTACATGCAAAGATTAATAGAACTTATTAATAGTGAGGATAAAAAGAATCCTTATACCGATCAAGAACTTGCAGAATTCTTATCTATACCAAGGCTAAAAGTAATACAAAAAAGAAATGAACTAAATATTCCAGATTCTAGGGATAGAAGAAAAGAACTGCTATTAGCAGATCTAAGAGAAATATTGAAAAAAAATATAAATTTATCGGAACGAAAAGTAACAGAACTAATGATGGAGAGAGGCTATAATATTTCACGTAGTATTATAAGTAAAAATATTAAAGACGTTATTCAAGAGATCAAAGGGGGAAATGAGTCTACACTTCCAAATGAAACTCTAGTGATTAAAGAAAAAGATAATAATAAAAATGAGGAAAGCTTTCAAAAACTTATAGGATATAGAGGGAGTCTTAGAAATAAGATAGACCTAGCAAAAGCGGCTATATTATATCCACCGAATGGACTTCACACCTTAATTTATGGGGGCTCTGGAGTTGGGAAAAGTGAGTTGGCGGAATGTATGTATGAGTTTTCTGTATTAAGTGGAGTAAAGTCTAAAGATGCCCCTTTCATAGTATTTAATTGCGCAGACTATGCAGAAAATCCAAATTTGCTCATAGCCCAGTTGTTTGGAGTAATTAAAGGCGCATATACTGGGGCTAATTCAGATAAAGAAGGATTAGTTGAAAAAGCAAATGGGGGAATTTTATTTTTAGATGAAATTCATAGACTTCCATCGGAAGGGCAAGAGATATTGTTTTATCTTATAGATAAAGGAAAGTATAGAAGGTTAGGTGAAACTAATGTTGAACGAAAAGTAAACGTTCTTATACTGGCGGCGACTACAGAAAACCCAGAATCTAATCTACTATTGACTTTTAGAAGAAGGATACCTGTACTTATTGAATTACCTAAATTAACGGAAAGACCGTTATCTGAAAGATTAGAGGTCATAGTAATGTTTTTAACAAGAGAGGCCAGAAGAATTAATAGAAATCTCTTGGTTAAAAAGGATGTATTAACGTGCTTGATGATGTATAACTGTAAAGCTAATATAGGTCAATTAAAGAGCGATATTCAAGTTATATGTGCGAAGAGTTATGTAAAATATATGTTTAAGAATACAGATGAAGTTGTTATAGATATAGAAGATTTGAGTCTTTCAATCAAGAGTGCACTTTCAGAAGGCCAGAAAGAGAAGAAGCAAGTTAAAAATCTTGGAATAGATGACTTATATATAGATATAAAGAATGAACAAAAAAATAAAGATGAAATATACAAATATGTAAACGAAAACGAGATATATCACTATATAGAGGAACAATTTAAGAAGCTTGAATTAGAAGGAATAAAAAATGAAGAGATGGATGAAATTCTTTTAGAAAAAGTTGAGAATAAGTTAGGTAAAATTATTGATAATAAAAAGATAACTAAACTTTTAAATATTAATGAGCTAAAAACAATAGTAAGACCAGAAGTTATAAACATAACAGAAGGAATTCTTGAATTAGTGAGGGAAAAATACAAATTTATAAATAATAGTTTTTTTATTGCCTTAGCAATCCATATTAATTTTACAATTGAAAGAGTAATGAATGGAAAAGTTATAACAAAATCAAATATTCATATGGAAAAGGCAACCATGGTACAAGAAATGAAAATTGCAGAGAAAATCAGAATAATGATAGAAAAATCCACAAAGTTAAAAATTCCAAAGGAAGAAACAACGTATATAGCAATTTATATAAAGAAATTCTGTTCAGATGTGTTTAATGTAAAACCAAAGGTTAGAGTAATCATAATAACTCATGGACATGTAGCCTGTGGAATTGCAGACATTGTTAATCAATTGTTGGGGGTGGAAGATACAGTTGGTATAGAAATAGCTTTAGATGAATCTCCAGAAAGCGGTATAGAAAGAACTATTGAGTTAGTTCAGGAAATAGACGAAGGACGGGGATGTTTACTACTTGTAGATATGGGGTCATTGGGAATGTTCTCAACAATAGTGGAAGAGAGGACTGGAATCAAAACTATGAGTCTAGCTAGAGTTGACACGTTATTGGCATTAGAAGCCGTTAGAAAAGCCTCTATAGAGGGAGCAAGCTTGGAAGATATAGTTGAAATGCTAAAGGAAGTTAAAGAATATAATGGTACGTTTAAGTCAGAAATAGCAGGTAAAAAGAATAAGAAAAAAGCAATAATAACTGTTTGTTTGACTGGGGAAGGAAACTCGCTAAGTATAAAGAAATACCTTGAAAGTCATCTGAAAACAGCTAACCATAGTATAGAAATTTTTGCAATGGGGCTTATTCGTGAAAAAGATGTGGAGGCTGAAATTACTAAGATGTCAAGTGAATACGATATTGTGGCAGTATGCGGAACAATAAAAGTAAATATTGCAAACATACCATTTATAGATTATGACAGTATATTAAATGGAAGTGGAATTAATAGATTAATCAAGCTTATGGAGATACAGTTTGATAATAAGGAAATGTTAGTTTATGAGAGGCTAAACAAGCTAATATATGAAGAATTTATTTTATTAAACTTAGACTGTGTATTTAAAGAAGAAGTCATAGATAAAATGGCAGAGTTACTTGAAGAAAAGGGATTTGTAAATAATAAGTTTATGTTAAATCTATATAAAAGAGAAGCAATGGGAAATAGTGTGTTTAATAAAGAGGTAGCTATTCCCCATGGACTTCCTGAAAATATAATTAGACCAGCTATAGTTATAGCAAAACTAAATAAACCAATCCAATGGGATAACGAAACAGCGGTAGATATAGTTTTTATGTTGGCACTTAAAGAAGACAATAGAGAAGAGATAAAAAAATTGTTTTATATGGTTAGAGAAAAAAACTTAGTAAACAACGTGCGTATAGCTCAATCTGAAAAAGAGGTAAAGAAATTGTTTTCATAAAATCAAAATATTCCAAAAGTTTGGCATGAGTCTTGCGATATAAATAGCCATAAAGGTTAAGTAAAAAATAGTGTAGTGAAAGGAGAAGTAATAATGGAACTAGTTAAGTTTATTAATGAAAAATTAATAAAAGTAAATTTACCATGCAAAGACAGAAATGAATTGTTCAAGATGATGCATGATGAAGCCTTTAAATATGGATATGTAGAATCAAGTTTTTTAGATGGCTTAATATCAAGGGAAAGCATTTTTCCAACAGGAATAAAACTAAATAATTATAGTGTTGCAATACCTCATACTGATGCAGTTCATGTCAAAAAGGAATTTATTGCAATAGTCGTACCAGAAAATCCAATACAATTTAAACTAATGGAAGATGAGAAACAGGAGGAAAAAGTAGATTTAGTATTTATGTTAGGACTGAACAAACCTCATAGTCAATTAGAAGTGTTAAGAGAGCTAATGGATCTTATACAAAGAGAGGATCTAGTAAAACAAATTATAAGAGCAACTAGTCAAGAAGACATTGAAAATATTTTGAATAAATTACAAAGTGTATAAAGGGAGGAATTAATTATGAAAAAACGTATTTTAGTGGCATGTGGGGCTGGAATAGCAACATCAACAGTGGTTTGTGACAGAGTGGAAAGATTAGTAAAGGAAAATAATATTGATGCAACTGTAACTCAATGCAAAATAGCAGAAGTTGGGTCATTAGAAGATCATGCGGATTTAATAATTTCAACAACTATTTTGCCAAGAGAATTTAAAATTCCAGCTATAAAGGCTACAGCGTATATTAGTGGAATAGGTACTGATAAGTTAGATGAAAAAATATTGAGCTATTTAAGATAACAAAGCTATAAATTACCTTTTTAATGATGTTAAGAAGGTAATTTAAATAAATAAAATAAAGGGAGGAAAAATGTCATGAATAATTTAATGGGAGTTATACAATATGTCCTAGGTCTTGGACCAACTGTAATTTTACCAATTGCTATTCTGATAATAGGATTAGTTTTTGGTATAGGATTGAAGAAAGCATTAAAAGCTGGTTTTACAATTGGAATTGGGTTTGTTGGCATAAATTTAGTAATTAATTTACTTACTGGAAGTCTAGGGCCAGCAGCACAACAAATGGTTGAAAGATTTGGATTAAAATTAACAGTACTAGATACGGGATGGCCGTCTGCAGCTGCAGGGGCTTGGGCTTCTCCAGTAGCAGCAATTTTAATACCTATAATCATGGGCGTTAATATATTAATGATATTAACTAAAACAACAAAGACTTTGAATATAGACATTTGGAATTATTGGCACTTTATAGCAGCTGGAGCAACAGGGTATATATTAACTAACAATTGGTTTTTCGCAATCTTCTGTGCAGTTCTCTTAGAAGTAGTAACTTTATTTATAGCAGATAAAACTGCCCCAATGATAGGAAATTTTTATGACTTAGAAGGTGTATCACTACCTACAGCCTCAACAGCATCTTTCGCACCTTTAGGATTTTTAGTGGGTTACTTAGTTGAAAAAATTCCGGGATTAAACAAAATAAAAGCTGATCCTGACACTATTCAAAAGAAATTTGGTATATTTGGTGAACCTATGATGATGGGAATAGTTATAGGTTGGGTACTAGGAATTTTAGCAGGATATGACATTGGTAAGACATTTAATATGGGAATAACAATGGGAGCAGTTATGCTTCTAATGCCAAGAATGGTTAAGATAATAATGGAAGGTCTAATACCAGTTTCAGAAGCAGCAAGAGAGTTTTTACAAAAGAAATACGGAGATAGAGAACTTTATATTGGATTAGATGCTGCAGTTGCAGTTGGGCATCCAGCAGTTATATCAACAGCACTAATTTTAGTACCAATTACAATCTTTTTAGCTGTAATATTGCCAGGAAATAAAGTATTACCATTTGCTGATTTAGCAACAATTCCTTTCTGTGTAGCATTTATAGTAGGATCAAGAAAAGGAAATATCGTGCACTCAGTTATAACAGGAACAATAGTAATGGCCATTTCATTATATATGGCTACAGATTTTGCACCAGTATTTACACAAATGTTGGCTTCAGCTCAATTTAAGATGCCAGAAGGTGTGGCATTAGTATCTAACATAGATACAGGTGGTAATTTGCTTAACTGGTTAGTACTAAAATTATCACAATTAGTTCAACCTTTATTTGGATAACAACGAAGTAATAAAAAATTTAATAGAATAAATAATTGTAGATTTATTTAAAGCAGGAGGTTAGCAATAATGAAAGCATTAACAAAAACAAATCCAGGATATGATCAAATGGAACTATTAGATATGCAGGAGCCAAAAGCTACTAAAAACTTTGTGAAAATAAAAGTAGAGTATAGTGGAATATGTGGATCAGATTTACATTCATTTAAAGGTGAATATGGAAATATAAAGACACCTGTAGTTTTGGGACATGAGTTTTCGGGAACAGTAGTTGAAGTAGGGGAAGAAGTTAAGGAAATTAAAATAGGAGATAGAGTAACAAGTGAGACTACATTTGAAACTTGTGGAACATGTGATTACTGTAAGAGTAAAGATTATAATTTATGTCCTTCAAGAAAGGGTATTGGAACTCAAGTAAATGGTAGTTTTGCAGAATATGTGCTATCACGAGAAGAAAGTGTACATGTATTACCTGATAATGTTAGTTTTTTGGCAGCCTCATTAACTGAACCACTTGCATGTTGTGTACATGCTGCTTTAGAGAAAACGACTATAGATAAAGATGATGTAGTTTTAATATTAGGACCAGGACCAATAGGATTACTTCTAGCTCAAGTAGTTAAGTCACAAGGTGCTAAAGTAATTTTAAGTGGAGTTACAAAGGACAAAGAAAGATTAGAGTTTGGTAAAAAATTAGGTGTTGATGTGATTGTTGATTCATTACAAGAAGATTTAGAAAAAATAGTAATGGAAAAGACTAATGGATATGGTGTTAATAGAGCGTTTGATTGCTCTGGAGCAGTTCCAGCTGTAAATCAGGGATTAAGACTTATAAAGAAAAAAGGTGAATTTGTTCAAGTAGGATTATTTGCAAATATTAAAAATCCATTAGACCAAGAAGCTATTATTCAAAGAGAGATTAAATACGTTGGATCTAGATCACAAAAACCAAGTTCTTGGATAAAATCACTAGAGTTAATGGAAGCAAAAAAAGTTGACCCAGAAGCATTAATAACAAAAATTGTAGATCTTAAGGATTGGAGATCTGGAATAGAGGCAGCTATGGAAGGTACAGAATTAAAAGTAGTAATAAGATCTTAATTACTTAGAAGGAAGTGTTATTTGTGAACGAAAATTTAAAAAAGATAGCGAACAATATAAGAATAAGCATTATTAAAAGTGTATCAGCAGCAAAATCGGGGCATCCAGGCGGTTCCTTATCAATTACAGATATTCTTACTGTATTATATTTTGAAAAGATGAATATAGATCCTCAAAATCCTAAGAATCCAAATAGAGATAGATTTGTATTATCAAAGGGACATTCAGCACCAGCGCTATATGCTACTTTAGCAGAAAGAGGATATTTTTCTAAGGAAGAACTTTTAGGATTAAGAAAGTACGAATCTAAATTACAAGGACATCCAGACATGAAAAAAATAATAGGTGTTGATATGTCTACAGGTTCACTAGGACAAGGGCTTTCAGCAGCAAATGGAATGGCTTTAGCAGGAAAGTTAGATAAAAGTTCTTACAGAGTTTATGCAATACTTGGAGATGGGGAAGTACAAGAAGGACAAATATGGGAAGCGGCAATGAGTTCAGCTCACTATAAGCTTGATAATTTAACTGCTTTTCTTGATCTTAATGGATTGCAGATAGATGGTTCTAATGATGAAGTAATGAGTATAGGTCTTGTTGACGAAAAGTTCAAATCATTTGGGTGGAATGTTTTAACTATAAATGGGCATTGTTTTGAAGAAATAGTTAAGGCAATAGATGAAGCCGCAGCTACAACAGGTAAGCCAACAATGATAGTTTGTAATACGGTAAAGGGAAAAGGCGTTTCATTTATGGAAAATAACGTTGCATGGCACGGATCAGCGCCAAATGAAGAACAAACTATGAAAGCGTTAGCTGAATTAGAAGGAGGCATAAGATAATGGGAATGGCAACAAGAGAAGCTTATGGAAAGGCTCTAAAGAAATTATCAGAAGACAGAAATGTTGTAGTATTAGAAGCTGATTTAGGAAAGGCAACTAAAAGTATAGAATTTAAAAAACATGCACCAGAAAGATATTTCGATATGGGAATAGCTGAAGGGGATATGATTGGAACTGCAGCAGGCCTTGCTACATGTGGAAAAATATCATTTGCAAGTACATTTGCTATGTTTGCAGCAGGAAGGGCATTTGAGCAAATAAGAAACTCAGTGGCATATCCAAATTTAAATGTTAAGATAGTAGCAACTCATGCAGGAATAACAGTTGGTGAAGATGGAGGAAGTCATCAAGCTATTGAAGATATTTCTTTAATGAGAAGTATACCTAATATGGTTGTATTGAATCCAGCAGATGCTATTGAGGCAGAAAAAGCAATATTTGCTGCGAAGGAATACTATGGACCAGTATATATAAGATTAGGAAGATCAGCAACTCCAGATATACACAGTGAAGACTATGAGTTCAAAATTGGAAAAGGAGAAGTCTTATTAAACGGTGAAGATATAGCTGTAGTTGCAACAGGATTGATGGTAGCAAAGGCATTAGAAGCAGCTAAAAAGTTGAGTGAGCAAGGAATAAACGCAACAGTTGTAAATATATCAACTATAAAACCTTTTGATAATGAATTAATTGTTGATATTGCAAAAAGAATAGGAAAGATTGTAACTGTAGAAGAACATAGCATAATAGGTGGATTGGGTTCAACAGTCGCAGAGTTATTGATTGAAGAACATCCAGTAAAGATTAAAAGAATTGGAATAAATGACGAATTTGGAAGATCAGGAAATGCTGAAGTTTTATTAGAAAAATATAATTTAACAGCAGCACATATAGTTGAAACAGTTAAGTCATTATTATAAGTCAAAATAAAGTAATAAATGAAGTAAGAATGGGGGATTGTAGATGGAAACAATAATTTCACCATCACTATTATCAGCAAATGTATGTAATTATTCAGATGATTTTAAAGTATTCAACGAAAAAAATATTCAAGTCATCCATATTGACATTATGGATGGGCATTATGTTCCTAATATATCCATAGGATTAGATCAAGTGGCTTCTTTAAGAAAGTTAACCGATGCTGAGTTTGATGTTCATTTAATGGTCACAAATCCAGATGAATTTGTTGAAGCTTTAGTGGAAGCAGGCGCGAATAGTATTACTATACATTCAGAAGTTGCAACTCACTTGTATAAAAGTATACATTATCTAAAAAGTTTTGGGATAAAAGCGGGAGTAGCTTTAAATCCAGCAACACCAATAAGTTGTTTAGAACACGTTTATTCTCTTCTAGATAGAGTTTTAGTAATGTCTGTAGAACCAGGATTTGGGGGACAAACGTTCATTCCGTTTAGTTTGGAGAAGATAAGGAAACTTAATGATATTAAAAGCGAGAACAATTATGGATTTACTATTCAGGTAGATGGAGGAATAAATTTAGATAATATAGAAGATGTGATTAAGTCAGGAGCTAGAGATATTGTTATAGGTTCATCATTATTTAGAGAAAACTTATCAGACAATATTGATTCATTTAATCAAAAAATAATAGGCATCAACAATACCCCATAACTCATTAAGAATAATTAAAATATCAGGAGAATATTGCGAGTATTCTCCTGTTAATTTAACATCAATTATACTACTAGTCAGCATAAGTTTCAATTAATAAATATAGAAAGAAGATGAAGCGAATGAAAATTGCATTAGGTTGCGATCATGGTGGCATTAATTTAAAAGGAGCTATAAAAAAGCATCTTATATCTAAAAATATAGAGGTTGAGGATTTTGGAACTAATAGCAGTGAAAGTGTAAATTATCCTGAATATGCAATTAAGGTTTCTAAAGCAGTGATATCTAAAGAATGCGATTTGGGAATATTATGTTGTGGGACAGGAATTGGAATGTCAATTGCAGCTAATAAACATAAAGGAATAAGAGCCGCTGTCGTTGGAGATTGCTTCTCAGCTAAAATGACAAGAGAGCATAATAATACAAATGTTTTATGTTTAGGTGAAAGAGTAACAGGAGAAGGATTAGCACTTACAATTGTAGACATTTGGATAAATTCAAAATTTCAAGGTGGACGTCATTCAGAAAGGCTTGCTTTAGTGGAAGAAATTGAAAATAAGTAAGTAACATTCAATAGTGAAAAAGTATTTATTAGTGTTTATTAAATATATTAAATTTATTGCAGTAGGTGTCTTATCATGAATTTTTGTTTTAGAGGGGAGTTATTATTATGCTACAAGAACTTAAAAAACTGCAAAGTGGAACTGACATAAGGGGAATAGCTATAGAATATGAAGGAGCTAAAAATCTTACACCTAATTTAGTGAATAATGTGGGATTTGGTTTTGTAGAGTGGCTTAAAAAAACTAAAGGACTCAGTAATAAAAATATAAAAATAGCAGTTGGCATGGATTCAAGGTTATCTGGACCAGAATTGAAAAAATCATTAATAGAAGCTTTAGTTGATTCTGGTTGCAATGTTTATGATTGTGGAATATGTACGACTCCTGCAATGTTTATGACAACTATATTAGAGAATTATTCATGCGATGGAGCTGTAATGATAACAGCAAGTCATCTTCCGTATTACTATAATGGATTGAAGTTTTTTACTAAAGAAGGTGGATGCGAAAAAGAAGATATTGAAAACATAATTGAATGTTCTAACTTAGTAGAAAAGAAATGTACTACTAAAGGGCTAGTTGAAACAATCTATTTCATAGATGTTTATTCAAATATATTAGTTGATAAGATACGAAAGAATGTAAATTCAAAAACAAATTATGAGAGACCTTTAGAGGGAACCAAAATAATTGTAGATGCAGGAAACGGAGCAGGTGGTTTTTTTGCATATAAAGTTCTAGAGAAATTAGGTGCGAGTGTTGAGGGAAGTCAATTTACAGAACCGGATGGAAATTTTCCTAACCATATTCCTAATCCAGAAAATGAAGAAGCTATGAATTCTATAAAAGAAGCAGTACTTAATAATAAAGCTGATTTAGGAATAATTTTTGATACAGATGTAGACAGAGCGGCTATAGTTAGTAGTGATGGAAAAGAAATAAATAAAAATGCACTTATAGCATTGATATCTTCAATAGTGCTAGAGGAAAATCCAAATTCAATTATCGTTACAGATTCAGTAACCTCTACTGGACTTTCAGATTTTATAACTAGTTTAGGTGGTATCCATCATAGATTTAAAAGAGGATATAAGAATGTAATAAATGAATCTAAAAGGTTAAATAAAGAAGGAAAGTTAAGCTGCTTAGCAATAGAAACATCAGGACACGCAGCTTTAAAAGAAAATTACTTTTTAGATGATGGGGCATATTTAATAGCCAAAATACTAATTAAGATGGCTAAGTTAAAAGATGAAGGAAAAGAAATATCAAGCCTTATAGAAAATTTAAAATATCCTAAGGAAAGTATGGATATGAGAATAAACATAAAGAGGGAAGATTTTAAATCATATGGAGAAATGATAATAGAAGGCTTGAAGAAATATGTAGATCATGTGAATGGATGGACTATTGAACCTAAAAATTATGAAGGAATAAAGATAAATTGCGATAAAGAAAATGGAGATGGCTGGTTATTGTTAAGATTATCGCTGCATGAGCCTGTGCTGCCATTAAATATAGAATCAGATTCTGAAAACTCCATTAATAAAATATTAGAAAGATTAATGCCATTTTTAAGAAAATATGAAGATTTGAACTTAGATAACTTTAGCAATGTATTTTTTGGAGACAGTTAAAAAAATAGAAGATTATAAATCTAAGATAAATGAGATAAAAGAAATTTAACATATGTTTTAAGTATAAACCGATTTTAAATAATACTATATTGTGTGAAACTATTAAATTGTTAATAATCATAGGACAATGAAAATATAAATTGTCTTATGATTATTTGCATTATAAAATATATATAGATTAATATAAGTTTTTTGGAATTGGAGAGCGAAATGAATTATGTGTATATTGTAGAATGTTCAGATAGAACACTTTATACAGGATGGACAAATAACTTAAGAAAAAGAATCCAAATGCATTCGGATGGAGGTGGAGCAAAGTATACAAGGGGAAGAGGGCCAGTTAAATTAGTATATCATGAAGTGTTTGAAAATAGAAAAGATGCAATGAAAAGAGAATATGAAATAAAAAAGTTAACAAGAAAAGATAAGTTAATATTAATAAGTACGTATAAAGCCGAAAATAGGTATGAATAAATGAGAAGAATCTATGCAACCGTTTTTATAAAGCGGCCTATAATTGAGTAAATGGTAATAAAACATAGAAAAGCCATCAAATTTAATCGAAAACAAAGGAAAATATAGGTTGTAAAAGTTTTCTTTAGTTGATATACTTATATCATTAAGAAGTAGATTTACTTAAGAAAAGGTTAACAAACAGGATCTGGATAGCTTGAAATGCTAAAAAGACTACATTTTTTTAGAACTTTCGCAATCGTTTGCGAAAGAAAGTGATTAACATACATGCTTAAATAAATTTTTGGGTATGTGTTATATAAATATATGTTTGGTATTCTTGAAAATCATTTAGAATGTTAAACAAAATTTTAATGGAGGGGTATTTAAATGAAAACAAAACAAATATTATCAACAATTTTAGCTTCTACATTATTGGCAGGTACTATGGTTGGATGTGGAAGCTCATCAGGAGCAAGTTCACAAAGTTCAAGCGATGCTGGAAGTGGAAAAACAATTAAAGTATATCAATTAAAGGTTGAAATTAATGATGCACTTCAAGAACTTGCTAAGAAATATGAAAAGGAAAAAGGTGTAAAAGTCGAAGTTACTTCAGTGGGCGGTGGAGCTGATTATGGCGCATCGTTAAAGGCAGAATTTCAAAAGGGTACTGAACCAGACATATTTATGATTCAAGGTGCTGGAGATTATGAAACTTGGAAACATAAAATTGATGATTTAAGCGATCAAGGTTGGGTTAAGAATGCTGTTAAAGGTACATTAGATACGGTGACTATTGATGGAAAAGTGTATGGAATGCCAGCAGCAACAGAAGGTTATGGATTATTATACAATAAAGATATTTTGGACAAGGCTGGTATCGATCCCAAGTCTCTAGATTCTTTTGACAAATTAAAAGCAGCGTTTGAAACACTAGATAATAAAAAGGCAGAATTAGGTCTTGATAATGTTGTGTCTTATACAACAAAAGAATTTTGGGTTACTGGTAATCATACATTTAATATACCGTTAGCAACTCAAGATAATCCAGCTCAATTTACAAAGGATTATCTTGCAGGTAAAGCGGACATAGTTAATAATAAACAATTTAATGATTGGATGAACTTAGTTGAATTACTTTGTAAATACGGTGGAGGAAAAAGTCTAGATACTATAGATTATAGTACTCAAGTTGGTAACTTTGCACTTGGAAAAACTGCATTTTTACATCAAGGTAACTGGGTTTCTGGAGATTTACAAAAGCTAGAAGATCCAAATAAGAAGTTCCATATGGGATTTGCACCACTTGCAATTAATAATGATCCAAAAATGAGTGGGTCTATTCCAGTGGGTGTTCCAATGTATTGGGTAGTAAATAAAGATTCTAAAATTAATAAAGAAGCTAAAGAATTCTTAGATTGGATGGTTACAAGTCAAACAGGTCAAGAGGCATTAGTTAAGGATATGAATATGATTCCAGCATTTACAAACTTTACAGTTGAAAGTGATAATGAATTAAATAAATCAATTTCGGAATATAACAAAGAAGGAAAGACTCTTCCTTGGGCATTCACTAATCTACCAGATGGATTTAACAAGAATAGCTTAGCGCCTTTATTCTCTAAATTTATTAATACTGATATGGGGCCACAAGCAAAGAAAGATATGTTACAAGGAATTCAGGATGCTACAAAAGCTAAATAATATTAGATAAGATTTATTCATGAGGGGATTAATACCTCCTCATGAATTTTGTATAAATATTTTAAATTATAAGATAGCGCTAAATATTATTAGGAAAGGAGAAAGTGTATGAGCAAGAAATCACGAGATATTAAAGATTTTTGGATTTTTGTCGGACCAGCATTATTTGCTATGACAATGGTTGTAATAATTCCGTTTATAATAGGTATATATTATACATTTACAAATTGGAATGGTGCTAATCCTCATTATGATTTTGTTGGAATAAAAAATTATACAGGAATCTTTAAAGATGTACAATTTATATATTCTCTTAAGATAACAGTATTATATACAATTGCGAGTGTAATCACTATAAATATAATAGGGTTTGGACTAGCATATATAGTAACTAGAAAATTAAAAACTAGTAGTTTCTTAAGAACCGGATTCTTTATGCCAAACTTAATAGGAGGATTAATTTTAGGTTTTATATGGCAATTTATGTTTAATTCAGTATTTACAGGAGTTGGTAAAGCATTGGGAAGTGCAACACTTTCAACATCACTTTTACAAGCTCCAACTACGGCAATGCTAGCAATGTTGATAGTTTCGACATGGCAATATGCTGGATATATAATGGTTATTTATGTGGCAGCCCTTGAAAATGTTCCAACTGACTTAATAGAGGCAGCGCATATTGATGGAGCTAATGGGTGGCATACATTTAAAAATATAACAATACCTATGGTTAGACAAGCAGTCACAATTTGCTTATTCTTAACTTTAGCAAATTCATTTAAGTTATTTGATTTAAATTTTTCACTTACACCAATGAAAACTACTGAAATGTTAGCATTAAATATTTACAATGAAGCTTTTATTGTGAACAATATGGGAATAGGACAAGCAAAAGCTATTATATTCTTTGTACTAGTAACTACTATTTCTTTAACTCAAGTTTACTTTAATAAGAAAAAGGAGGTAGAGGTATAATGGAGCCAAGTAAAGTTGTTAATAATATAGAAAAAGTTAAAGCAAATAAAAAGCTGAAGACACTAGATAGTTATACTGGTAGATTAAAACTATTAGAAGTATTTTCATGGTTACTATTGATAGCATATATGACACCATTTTACTTGATGCTTATAAATTCATTTAAGACACGAAGAGAGATCTTTTCAAACACAACTGGTCTTCCTGACACATGGAATTTTCAGAATTATTTAGATGCTATGAAAAAAATGAGTGTAATAAGTTCATTTGCAAATTCTATGATAATAACTATAGGAAGTGTGGTACTAATAATTCTTTTTTCATCAATGGCTTCATGGATGTTAGTAAGGGATCAGTCAAGAAAGAGTAAGATAATATTTTATATATTTACTTCAGGGATGATCGTTCCATTTCAAGCAGTAATGATACCACTTGTAAAATGGATGGCAAAAATTCAATTCGGGCCATTTCAAATGCTAGGAACACACTATGGACTCATATTCATGTACATAGGGTTTGGCGTTAGTATGAGCATATTTTTATATCATGGCTTTATTAAAGGAGTTCCAAAAGAAGTTGAAGAAGCCGCAACCATAGATGGATGCAGCAAATGGCAAACATATGTGAAAATTATATTACCATTATTGAAGCCAATTACTGTTACAGTCGCAGTTTTAAATAGTATATGGATATGGAATGACTTCTTACTTCCGTTTTTAACTATAAATGGAAAAATAAATACTATACCATTAGCCATGAACAATTTCTTCGGAGCATTCTCAAAGCAATGGGAATTAGCAATGGCAGCGTTAATTTTAGCAATAATTCCAATAATCATATTCTATTTCTTTGTTCAAAAGCATATTATTGCAGGTATTGTTCAAGGATCTATAAAATAGTTATTAATAAAGAGTTGAGAATAACTTAAAGGTATAGAGTATCTTAGGTAAGGTTTTTTAATCAAAGTTCAACTTTTGCTAGTTAAAGTATTTACTGAAAGTAAGGCAATATAATTTAAATTTTAGTTAGGAAACCTAAAAAATTAAAATGCTTTTGAGATGACCTTTTACTCTTTAGCTACTATATTTTATTAGTTTAATTTAATATGATTTTTCATGCAAGCGGTTGCCTAAGGCGTGAGAAGAATAGAGAATGGTTATAAAAATAAATTTTAAACAAAAGGTGGAAATTAGGAGGAAGATATGAATAGAAGTAGTGGTATAATAATGCACATTGCTTCTCTGCCAGGAAAGTATGGAATAGGGACATTTGGTAAAGAAGCATATAAGTTTGGAGATTTTCTAAAAAAGGCTGGTCAGAAGTATTGGCAGATATTACCGGTTGGGCCTACAAGTTTTGGAGATTCACCATATCAATCTTTCTCGGCATTTGCTGGGAATCCATATTTTATAGATTTTGATATTTTAAGACAGGATGGACTTTTAGATGCAAGTGATTATTATTCAGTGAACTTTGGAGAAAATTCAGAGGATATAGATTATGGTTTGATTTTTAAAGAAAAATTAAGAGTATTAAGAATAGCATATGAAAAATTTAAATTAAATCAAGATGAAGATTTAATTAAATTTCAAGAGGCTGAATCCTATTGGCTTGATGATTATGCATTGTATATGTCAGTAAAAAAACATTTTGATTTAAAGAGCTGGCACGAATGGGATGAGGACATTAGGTTAAGAGAAACAGAAGCAATAGATAGGTATAGAAGCTTATTAGAAGATGAAATAGGGCTTTGGAAGTTTTTGCAATATGAGTTCCATAAACAATGGAGAAATCTAAAAGCCTATGTTAATAATTTGGGAATTGAAATAATAGGAGACATGCCTATATATGTAGCAGAGGACAGTGCTGATGTATGGGGAAATCCCGAAGCATTCTTACTTAATAAAAAAACACTGAAACCATTAAAAATTGCTGGATGTCCTCCAGATATATTTGCCGCTACAGGACAATTATGGGGAAATCCAATCTATGATTGGTGCTATATGGAGAAAACGAACTATAAATGGTGGGTTGATCGCATAAGACAAAGTTTGAACTTATATGATGTACTTAGAATAGATCATTTTAAAGGATTTGAATCATATTGGTCAATTCCTTATGGAGATCTAACAGCAGAAAATGGTGAATGGGTTAAAGGTCCTGGAATAAAAGTTTTCAATGCAATTAAAGATGAGCTTGGCGATGTTAATATAATTGCAGAAGATCTAGGTACACTCACTGAAGAAACAATAAAGCTTAGAAATGATACGGGCTTCCCAGGAATGAAAATATTAACATTTGGGTTTGATTCAGATAGCTCAAATCCTTTTTTACCTCATAATTATGAAAAGAACTTTATAGTTTATACTGGTACACATGATAATGATACTGTAAGAGGATGGATTGAAAAAACAGCACCTAAAGAAGAAGTTCAAAGAGCAATAACGTATTTAGGTCTAAATAAAGAAGAGGGGTATAACTGGGGATTTATTAGGGGAGCTTGGAGCAGCATCGCTAATATTTCTATAGCACAAATGCAAGATTTCTTGAATCTAGGCAATGAAGCTAGAATTAATTTACCTTCAACATTGGGGAAGAATTGGCGCTGGAGAGTAAAAAAAGGCGTATTGACAGATCAGTTGGCAGAAAAAATTCATCAGATTACTAGAACTTATGGAAGGTCTAATAATTAGCAGGTACTATAGTAAAAGTAAAGGATAGTGATAATTTATATGAAAGATAATCTCTGCAATAATATATACTCATTAATTATGGTGGAGATTAGCTACATATCTAGTTGCTAATTAGAGGTATGCCTCAGTTTATACTTCATAGTAATAGAAGGAGAGATTATTTGATTGTTGTTTAATAAAACCATATATATGGTAATTGTAACATCATTTTAAGTATGTTAATATTAAAATTATTAGAGGAAAATAGTTATAAAGCATGACATAGATAAGTTTTTACTGTCATTAAGTGATTATTCCTAAAAAGATAGTATATTAGAATATGACTTAGATGTTTTTATGTTAATAAACTTTATGAGTGATTTATTATTGAGAATAGGAGTAAGTTATGAAAGTTACAATAAAGGAAGTAGCAAGAGAAGCGAATGTATCTCCATCAACTGTATCGAGAGTTATATCAGATAGTTCGCAGATAAGTGAAGAGACTAAGGAAAGAGTTAGAGATGCGATAAAAAGATTGAAATACAAGCCAAATGCAATAGCTAGGAGTCTTGCAAATAGGAAAAGTAGAATATTAGGTGTGGTTTTACCTAATGAAGCTCAAGATTTGATAACTAACACGTTTTTTATTCAAGCTATGAAGGGAATGAGCAAATATGCTCAAAATAAAAGGTATTATATTACATATGCATTTAGCGAGGATGAAAAAGCTGAATTAGAATATATAAATAATTTCATAACAAGTAACTTAGTTGATGGAATATGCTTATTACGTGCAAGAACTGATGATAGAAGTATTAAATATCTTAAAGAAACACAATTTCCATTCGTAGTAATAGGAAGGCCAGAAGAATCAGAAAATTTACTGTGGGTTGACAATGACAATTTTCAGGCGACTTACAATTTAGTAAATGAGCTTGTAAAAAAGGGACATAAATGCATTTCTTTTCTAGGGGCAAAGAAAGACTGGAATGTTACAAAAGATAGATTTAAAGGATTCAAAGTTGCATGCGAAATTAATGGCATTTCAATACAGGATAAAAATTTCGTAATTATGGATGATTTTAATGAACAAGAAGGAATAAACGGAACAATTAAATTGCTAGAAAACATTACTCCTACAGCAATTATAGCAGAAGATGATGTATTAGCATTTGGGATACTTAAGGTACTTAATGAGAGAAAAATTAAAAATATAGATGTGGTAGGATTTAATAATAGTCCATTAGCGGAGCTCCAAATACCACCATTATCATCAGTTGATATTAATTCTGAAGAATTAGGGTATCATGCTACAAAAATTTTAATAGATTTTTTAGAAAATGATTATACATCGATAAATCACTATATTATAGATACTAAGCTAGTAAAAAGAGAATCATTTAAGTAACAAAATATGAAATTTAAATTTATATAATTGCAGGTAATTGATGAGAGTTAAAACTTTATCAACACTTATTAGGTTTTATTAAATATTAGGAATATATTTTAAATAAAAGAATTCTTTTACGAACAAATATTGTTTGGATTTAGAGGAATTCTTTTATTCTTATTTACATAATTACTATTAATATTATTATAGGTGAGGAGAAATAAACAAGAACCGATACTTTGTTAACGTTTAATTTGATATAAGTGGTACTTTACAAGATATTGGTTTAGGTTAAAATCACTTTATTAAAGGAGAGATTATGATGGGGGAAAAAGATATATTATTAAAGAGAAGTAATAGGTATAGTCTTAAGAGTAAGGTATTATTGAGTTATGTTATAGTTTTAAGTTTTATGTTTTCTATTGCAACTATATGCTTATATCAAATGAAAAATGTTATAAATGAACTAGGAGTAACACAAAATATAATAAACAATGCAGCGGTACAAACTGTAACTAAACAAAATATGAGGGCATCGATTGTAGAAATGCAAAACTCAATAAATAAATTTACGAATATAGCAGGTATAATATCTATCATTGGCGTTGTAGTAACTATAATTCTATCCATAGGAATAATGAGAGGAATACTTAAGCCCCTAAAGGATTTAAGTAAACTTTCACATTCGTTAAAAGAAGGAGATTTAACTGCTAAGATTGAAGGGACTTATGATAGAGAAATTGGAGATGTTATAGAAAGCTTAAATGGGGCTATTAATGTAAACAGAGATATGGTTGGAGATATACATTCATATTCAAGGTTATTAACAGAATCAAGTGAAAAACTAGATAAAATAGTAAGTAATATAAATCAAAGAATAGTGGAAGTTAATTCATCTACTAAATCAATATCGAGTGAAGTTGAACAATTAAGTGAGATTTCTCAAATTGTTAATAAATCAACATTTGATATAAAAACAGTGGTTTCAGGATTAAATCAAATAGCCATAAAAGATAGTAAGTCAGCAGAAGTAATAAGATGCAAGGCTGTTAAAGTTAAAGAAAAAGGAGAAAGAGCGGCTCAGAAAGCAAGGGAAATCTGCGAAGAAAAGATTTATACTATTACAAATGCGATTGATCAAGGAAAGGTAGTTAGAGATATAAAGATAATGGCAGATGTAATAGCGAGCGTATCAGAGCAAACAAACCTATTAGCACTTAATGCATCTATAGAGGCCGCAAGAGCTGGAAATCAAGGGAAAGGCTTTGCTGTGGTTGCTGACGAGATAATGAAACTTGCAGAGCAAAGCAAAGAAACTGTTAACGAAATAAAAGATGTTATTAATGAAGTCCAAGAAGCATTCAATAATCTGAGTAATTATAGCAAGGACTTACTGACTTTTTTAGAGAATGATGTTTATAGTGATTATGATTTACTGATTCAGACTGCGACAAGTTATGAAAGTGATTCTGAATTGATTACTAAGATGGCAGAAGAAGTCAAAAATACAAGTGTAACAATTCAAAAGATCATAATGGAGATAACAAGGGGAATTAATGTAGTTAGTGTAAATTCAATGGAAGCAGCTAACAAGTCACAGGATATACAAAAGAATGTGAATGGAGTAACTAACCAAGTGCAAGTTATTGTTAATGCCATAAGGGAACAAATGAAAATAGCAGAAGAACTTAAATCTGTGATTAATATATATAAAATATAGAGTCAAAATGTATAATATGTTAGTATTTATATAAAGATAACTCAAAACTAAAAAGTTAGGGGTCTATATATGAATGATAAAAACTCTAGGATCAGCCATGGAGAAACATACATAAGAGATAAGAAGAAAAATAATTATTTAAAATATATAACTTTTATATTGGTAACTATATTAGTCTTAACTAGTTCATTAATTTATTTAAAGTATAGAGAAGGATTAAGCGATAAAAAAAATACAGCCAACGATAAAGTAAATGGAGAAACTGATAAGTCAATTGATGATGACAAGTATAAAACTAATCAACTCAAAGAACCAATAAAGAAAACGATTGTTATTTCTTTCGCAGGGGACTTCACTTTAGGGACTGATACTAAATTTCCTTATGATGGTAGTCTAACAGCAGCGTTTATAGGTAGTGGAAAGAATTACTCTTATTTCATGCAAAATGTATCGAGCATATTTAGTAAAGATGACTATACATTAGTGAATTTAGAAACTACATTTACAGATTCCAAAGATAAAGCACATAAAGATGGAGAAGTATTTTATAATTTTAAAGGACCTAAGGAATACGTTAATATTCTTACTAACGGATCAATAGAAGGTGTTACGATAGCAAATAATCATATTTATGATTATGGAAAGCAAGGGATAAATGATACGATTAATACTTTAAAAGAAAAGAATATTGATATATGTGGTGAAGGATATAAAATCTTAAAGGATATTCAAGGAATAAAATTTGGATTTTTAGGGTATACAGGTTGGGAATATTCTAATAATTTAAAATCTAAAATAATAAGCGATATTAGTGAGTTAAGAAAGCAGGGAGCAGAAGTTGTTATTCCATACTTTCATTGGGGAGTAGAGAGAAAATATGAACCAGATGATGTTCAAAAAAGTTTAGCTAGATTTTCTATAGATAATGGAGCTAATGCGGTTATTGGTTCTCATCCACATGTAATTGAAAGTATGGAAAATTATAAGGGGAGATTTATAGCATATTCCATGGGAAACTTTTGTTTTGGAGGAAATTCTAATCCATCAGATAAAAGAACTTTTATACTTCAAATTAAAGTTAATATTGAAGATGATAAATTATCTGGTCTTGAATATAAAGTAATTCCAGCAATGATTTCTTCAAGAAATGATAAAAATGATTATATTCCAACTTTAGCAGGTGGTGAGAGTAAGACTAGTATATTAAGGAAATTAAATGAATTATCGCCTACGCTAAATGGGAATATTAAAGATGAGTTTTTTAAAATTAAATAGAGTTTTTATTGTTAACAAATATAAAAGGCTGCTTTGGAATAAGTATTTCAAAGCAGCCTTTATGTTAAGTGGAATTATTCATAATGTATCTTTAGCTATATTATTGTTACAGAATTGAAAGGTAAATGTAAGGTTTATCAATATAAGAACAATTAAACTTAGGTTATTATATAAGTGATATGACAGTAATGGATTTGTATTAGCTTTTGTTTAAGGAAAAATTAATGTTTTGTTAAGGGTTATATTAAAGTATTAATGATATACTGATGAATATTAGGTTAATAAAGTTACATAAATTCTATATAGTGGACGTTTATAACAACAGTGTAAGTTTTAGTGGGACTTAAAGAGTAACATATATAATAATGTTAGTTAATTACTATTACATGGATAAAAAGGCTGTTAAGAATAGGGGGAAGTTTTAAAAATGCCGAAATTAGATGTGAAAAAGTTAAAACCTAAGGGCATAAGTCTTAAGGGGATGAAACTAAAAAAGAAGCCAAGCAAAAAAGTAGTATTAATATGTACAATATTTATAATAATTGGAGCTATCATAATAGGAAAGTTTATTATGCCTAAGTCAGCTCCGCAAGTAAAGAGTACAGTTCTTTCTAAGGGGAAGATTGTAAATAGTGTTAATGTTTTGGGAGAAATAAAAAGTAAAGAATCAACTAACATATACAGTACCTTGAACAATCCAGTCCAAGAGGTAAAAGTAAAAGAGGGAGATAAGGTTGAAGCAGGAGATGTTCTAGCGGTACTAGATTCAAATGGATTAGAAAAAGATATTGAACAGGCTATAGCTACAGCAGATGCAACTGAAGCTAATGCTAAGACACAGCTTGATTCAGCTCAAAAGGAATATAATGATGAATTGAATTTATATAATAACAATTCAAATGCAGATATTAAAAATGCAGAAGAAACACTAAGTTTAGCACAAATTACTCTTGATGATAAAGCGAAAATATATGATAAGAATAAAGCCTTATTTAACGCTCAAGCAATTTCTGAGAGCGACTTAAATAAGATAAAGATAGATTATGACACTGCTAAATCAGATTATGAGAAGGCAAAAACAGCTCTTGAAAATGCTAAGGTTAAAGTTGACCAAGCTCTTAATAAGGCTAAAAGTGACTATGAAACAGCACAAACAAACTATAATAATAAAAGCCAGAGAATTGCGATTGAGAAGCAAAAACAGCAGCTAGATGATTGCACTATTAAGGCTACAAGTGGTGGGATAGTTACAAATGTAAATGCTGTTGTTGGAAATTCAGGAAATGGAGTTTTATTTCAGATTGAAAATTTAGATAATATAGAAATAACTGTGCCAATTACGGAAGTCGACATAGCTAATGTTAAAGTAGGACAGAGAGCAGAAATAAAAACAGATGCAACAGGGGATGAAACCTTTGCAGGAGAAGTGGAAAGTGTTAGTCCAGCTGCTAAAAAGGGAGGGGGATCTGTACCTCAAGCACAATCTGAAAATTCACAAAGTCAGTCTCAAGGAGCAAGCTCAGATGCAGGTTTTGAGGCAAAAATTAAAGTGGATGATACAAATGAGAATATGAAGGTAGGAATGAGTGCAAGGATAAATATTATTACAAATGAAAAGTCTGATATTTATACAGTTGCATCTAATAGCATAGTTGAAAGTGGAGATACGAAGAGTATATATGTTGCAGAAAAAAGCAGTGAAAAACCAAATGAATATATAATTAAAGAGTTACCAGTAGATACAGGACTTGAATCTGATTTCAGTGTAGAAATTTCAGGTGAAGGAATATCAGATGGAATTATCATAATTGATGACCCTTCAACTCATAAAGTTGGAGAAAAAATTCGAATAAGTGGAAGGTGAGTTTTTTGAATGATAATATAATAGAAATGAGAAACATCGTAAAAAGCTTTTATATTGGAACTCCCAATCAATTAGATATTCTCAAGAATATAGATATAACAATAAAAGAGGGCGAATTTGTATCAATAGTTGGTGCGTCAGGGTCAGGAAAAAGCACTTTAATGAATATTATAGGAGCACTTGATAGACCAACATCTGGAACATATATTTTAAGTGGAACAAATGTTGGTGAAAAAACAGATAATGGATTATCAGAAGTTAGAAATAAGAAGATAGGATTTGTGTTTCAAACTTATAACTTAATACCGAGGAGTTCAGCTTTGAAAAATGTTGAGTTACCAATGCTTTATTATGGAATGGGAAAGCAGGAGAGAAAAGAACGGGCAGAAAAGCTTCTAGAACTTGTTGGAATGAAAGATAGAATGAAGCATCTTCCAAATGAATTATCAGGTGGACAGAAACAGAGAGTGGCAATTGCACGTGCACTTGCAAATGATCCAAGCATAATACTTGCTGATGAACCAACAGGAGCACTTGATTCATCAACTGGTAGGCTAGTTATGGATTTATTTCATAAGGTACATGAAATGGAGAAGAAGACAATTGTCTTTATAACTCATAATTATGAACTTGCAGGAGAAACAGAGAGAATCATAACATTGAAGGATGGGAAAATAGTATCAGAAGAACATAACGACAAATATACTAGAAGGTTTCAAAATGGTGAAAAGTTATGTTTATAAAAGAGAATATAGCACTTGCGATAGCAGGTATAAAATCAAGCAAAATGCGTTCATTATTAACTATGCTAGGAATTATAATAGGAATATCATCTGTTATAGGGATTGTTTCTATTGGAAGTGCAATTACATCTACAGTATCATCTCAAATGGATAAAATGGGTGCAAATAATATAGACATTGGTATAGCGATAAAAAAAGAAGACGGAACTGCTAGTGGGAATGGGACTAGTAAACAGCCAGAAGATAGTGATCTTATAACAATGGAACAGATAAATTCATTTAATGAAGTATTTAAAGATAAAATTAATAGTATAAGTGTACAGGAACAATTAGGACAAGGAAAAGTAAAAGATGGATATTCTTATGCAAATGTCAGCACCACAGGAGTAAATGAAGGATACAAACAGGTTAAAAACTTAAAACTAATTAGTGGAAGATTTATCACTGATAGGGATGTTAAAGCAAATTCTAAAGTCGCTATAGTTTCTGATAAGCTTGTTAATAATATATTTAAAGGAAAAACTGATCCGTTAGGTAAAGAAATTAAAGTCTATGCAAATGATGATATCCAGACATATGTTATAGCTGGTGTATATCAATATGAAAATTCATCATTATTTGGAATGGGTGAAGGTTCCACATCAGAAAAGGACAGAAGAACTTCTTTATATATCCCTATAACAACTGAAAAAGCACTACAAAAAAATAAAAACTTTGAGTATTTTACTGTAGTCCCTAAAATGGGGATAGACAAAGGGAAATTAGTTAGCGATATGCAAAAGTACGGGAATAAGATGTACAAGAATAATAAGAATTGGACATTAATGGTTCAGAATAATGAAGCTGATGCTGCAGAAATAACATCAGTGCTTGGTATGATATCTATGGGGATATCTGTAATTGCAGCTATAGCATTACTTGTAGGAGGAATAGGAGTAATGAATATAATGCTCGTATCTGTTACAGAGAGAACAAGAGAGATAGGAACAAGAAAGGCTCTCGGTGCTAAAAGTAGTCACATAAAGATGCAATTTATAATTGAATCAGTTATAATATGCACCATTGGTGGAACAATTGGTATAATACTTGGAATTGGTATGGGAATAATTGCATGTATAGTATTAAAATCACCAATATCGATATCTATTCCAACAATTTTAATAAGCTTTACTTTTTCAATGGCGATTGGTGTGTTCTTTGGATATTATCCAGCTAAAAAAGCGGCTAGCCTTGATCCGATTGAAGCCTTAAGATATGAGTAAGCAGTATGAAAAAGTAGTAGATAAAAAATAAAACACATATATCCTAAAGAAGTTTAATTCATCGAAGTTCACCTTAAACTAGTGAATAGTAAAAATTATATATTTTATAAAGAATGAATTGTATTATTTAAAATGTATATGCAAAATATGATTAGTGTTATGAAGGTTAAATTTGTGAAGATAGATATTTTATTAAGAATTAAAATATCTATCTGTTTTTTTATTTAGAAGAAGTCTTAAGGTAGGAATGAAACTTTCATAATTTAATTACATAGAAAGTCGATATTTTTACTAATAATTGTTGACAAGTTTCTGTAACTATGTATAATTAGTATTAACAAAAAAATATCTGGATAAGTTAATCTTATTAAGAGCGGTGGAGGGACTGGCCCTTTGAAGCCCGGCAACCTGAAAAATTTTTATATATAAATTTTTTCGTTGGTGCTAAATCCTGCAAGAGAATATCTTGAAAAATGAGAGGAATTAAGTTTTTGTAGAACTTATAATATGACTATAAAGTCACTTCTTGTTTTGGAAGTGGCTTTTTTTATTAATATTATCTCTGGTATTAGCAATAAGTAATGCATTAAGCAAGACAAATTTAAGGAGGCAAAATAATGACTTTAAAAAAATCTTTTGAAACAATTGCAGTCAGTGGAGTATCAGGTGGAGATAAAGAAACAGGTGCTATAAGTTTTCCAATATATCAATCTGCCACATTTAAACATCATGGCCTTAATAATAGCACAGGATATGATTATGCAAGAGCTCAAAATCCAACTAGAGAAGAAGCTGAAAAAACATTAGCTGTTTTAGAAGGCGGAAAATCAGCGATAGGGTTTTCTTCAGGAGTTGCAGCAATTACAGCCTGTATACATTTATTTAAGTCTGGAGATCATATAATCTTATCTGATGATTTATATGGTGGGACATATAGATTGTTTGATGATATTTTTAGGGATTTTGGATTAGAAGCTACCTTTGTTGATACTACAATTACTAAAAATATATTGAATTCTATAAAAGAAAATACAAAGGCGATACTTATAGAAACTCCATCTAACCCTATGATGAAGGTAACAGATATAAAAGCAGTTGCAGAAATAACAAAAGCAAATAAGTTACTGTTAATTGTGGATAATACTTTCTTAACTCCGTACTATCAAAGACCGCTAGAACTAGGAGCAGATTTAGTAGTTCACAGTGGAACAAAGTTTTTAGGTGGGCATCATGATTTACTTGCAGGGTTCATAGTAGCAAATGATGAAGAAATATTAGAAAAATTAAGAAGAATTCACATGTCAACAGGAGCAACTTTATCTCCTTTTGATTCATGGTTAATTTTAAGGGGTATAAAGACTTTACATATAAGGTTGGAAAGGTCGCAAGAGAATACACTTAAGATAGCTAAGTTTTTAGAAGGTAATCCTAAAGTAGAAAAGGTGTATTACGTGGGCTTAGAAGGTTTTGAAGGCTATGAATTAAATAAGAAACAATCGACAGGTTTTGGAGCAACATTATCTTTTAGAGTAAAAGAAAAAGAATTAGTTGCCAAGATTTTAGAAAGAGTTAAAGTAATAAGATTTGCAGAGAGCCTAGGGGGAGTAGAGACATTAATAACATATCCATTTACTCAAACACATTCAGAGATACCAGAAGAAATTAAGCAAAGACTTGGAGTAGATGAATATCTGCTTAGATTATCAGTAGGAATAGAGAATATAGAAGATTTGCTAAAGGATTTGGAAAATGCTATAGGAAAATAAAATTTATAATTAAAATAGAATGGGGCGTTAAATATGAATTTTGGAACTAAATTAATACATGCAAGTGGAGATATAGATCCGGCAACAGGATCAGTAAGCACTCCAATATATCAGACATCAACATTTCACCAATTTGATATAGAGAATTTCGGAAAATACGATTATGCAAGATCAGGAAATCCAACTAGAGATGTGGTAGAAAAATTAATTGCAGAACTTGAAGGTGGCGAGCGCGGATTTGCATTTGCATCAGGAATGGCAGCTATTTGCTCTGTATTATCAATATTCTCTGCAGGAGATCATATTATAATATGTGGCGATGTATATGGGGGGACATATAGAGCTACTACAAAATTATTCTCAAGATTCAATATAGAATTCACTTTTGTAGATGCATCAAATATTGAAGAGATAGAAAAAGCATTCAAAGAAAATACTAAAGGCCTTTATTTAGAAACACCTTCAAATCCACTGCTAAAAGTTATAGACTTAAGGACAGCTAGTAATTTAGCTAAAGAAAATGGAGCAATAACTATAGTAGATAATACATTTATGTCACCATACCTGCAAAGACCTATTGAACTAGGAGTAGATATTGTTGTTCACAGTGCAACTAAGTTTCTTGGAGGGCATAGTGATGTTATAGCAGGTCTTGTTGTAACTAAAACAAAGGAATTGGGAGATAGGGTTTATCAAATACAAAATACTTTTGGGGCAGTACTTGGACCACAAGACTCGTGGCTTTTGGTTAGAGGTATCAAAACATTAAAAGTTAGACTAGATGCACTTCAAAAAAGTGCTCAAAAGCTAGCAGAATGGCTTGAATCAAGAGAAGAAGTTGAAAAGGTATATTATCTTGGATTACATTCTATGGAGGGAAGAGAACTACATTTAGAACAAGCCGATGGAGCAGGTGCTGTATTATCATTTAAATTCAAAACATTTGAAAGAACAAAAATATTTTTAAATAATGTAAAGAATGTAGCGGTAGCTGTTAGCTTGGGTAGTGTTGAAACTATAGTTTCATATCCAGCTAAGATGAGTCATGCTTCAATTCCAAAAGAAGAAAGAGAAGAGCTTGGAATAACAGATACATTGATAAGAGTATCCGTAGGGTTAGAAGATATAGATGATTTAATAGAGTCATTTAGAGAAGCAATGGAGAAATAAAAAATTACAGAGATAAGTTATATATAAAAGTTGATGAAAAAGGGTGATTTATATAATCATCCTTTTTTCATGCTTCTGATTAGAGGAATAATTCGATTAAATTTGGTGAAATGAAAGAAATAGAATTAATCGAGATATTATAATTTAAAAAATATCCTTTATGTAAGCAAGTGATTAGGTAAGTGTTATTTTAATTTTTTTAATATATTTATAAGGTTTATTATGGAATCATCTAACGTAATTACTTCATCATCAGAAAGAGAAGAAATTTTTTCAGCGAAAGAGCTACAGATGGCATTACGAAGAGAATTCAGTAAATCATAAGCTTTTGGTGTTAGCTCAACTCTAAGAACCCTTCTATCATTAGGATCTGGATATCTATTAACTAATTCATAATTAATAAGGTTGTCTATAATTGGAGTCATATTAGATTTTGATATACCTATATTATCTGCTATTTGAGAAATAGGAGATGAATTACTGTGAAAAAGATAGAATATAACTCTGGCGTGTGAAGGAGGAATAGAAAAATCAGAGCAACATTGTTTATTATTTTCATGTAATGATTGAAAAATTTTAGATATATCTTGTACTTTTAATATATTACTTTGAATAATCCATAAAAAGTTAATTAAGGAATCTGCAACTTTAAATAAATTTTCTTTTTCCATATTAAAACAAATCCTTCCCGAGGTGGTATATTAGTAAATTATAAACTATTGATAAATTGAAGACAATAGATAAGGATTATTATAATATTTAATATACTTAATAGGTTAAAAACACTTACTAAGTATATTTTTTTGTTTTGTAAAGATAATAAAAGTATGCTTTCTTTTCGATCATTTTAGGCTATAACCATGTATTTTCAACAGTTTAACATTAACTTTAAATTTGTCATTGAAAACGTAACTCAAATTTGAAGTTGTTTAAATTGAAAAGGTATTCTTCATAGTTTAAGATAGTAAATGAAAGAACTAATAATAAATTATATAAATAAAAATAGATGGAGGTTTTATTATGGAAACTAACAAATCGTCTCTTAAAGGAAGCGTGCAAAGATTAGGTAGTTTTTTAAGCGGTATGGTATTACCTAACATTGGTGCATTTATTGCTTGGGGTTTAATTACAGCTTTATTCATTCCAACAGGATGGATTCCAAATGAATATTTCGGTAAAATGGTAGGCCCTATGTTAAGTTACTTATTACCATTACTTATTGGATATACAGGTGGTAAGATGGTATATGGTCAAAGAGGAGCAGTAGTTGGTGCAATAGCAACAACAGGAGTTGTAATTGGTGCTTCTATCCCAATGTTCTTAGGAGCAATGATCATGGGACCATTCGGTGGATTTGTAATTAAAAAAGTTGACCAATTCCTAGAAGGAAAAGTTCCAACAGGTTTTGAAATGCTTGTTAATAACTTCTCATCTGGAATTTTTGGAGGAATCGTAGCACTTATAGGTTATACTTGTATTGAACCAGTAGTTACAGCTTTTTCAAACACATTAGGAAGTTTAGCTACTATAGTTACAAATATGGGACTTTTACCTCTAATAGATATATTCATTGAACCAGCTAAAGTATTATTCTTGAATAATGCAATTAATCATGGAATATTATCTCCACTTGGAATACAACAAGCACAAGAAGTTGGTAAATCAATATTCTTCTTACTTGAAGCAAATCCAGGTCCAGGTCTTGGTATACTTTTAGCTTACACTTTCTATGGTAAAGGAAATGCAAAACAATCAGCTCCAGGAGCTATAATAATTCACTTCCTTGGAGGAATACATGAAATATATTTCCCTTACATTTTAATGAAACCAGCATTAATATTAGCAGCAATAGCTGGTGGAATATGTGCAGATTTAACTTTTGTATTAACTCATGCTGGACTTGCAGCACCAGCTTCACCAGGTAGTATATTTGCAGTACTTGCTATGACACCAAAAGGTAGCTATGTATCTGTTTTAGCAGGAGTTGTTGTAGGTGCAATTGTATCTTTCTTAGTTGGTTCAATAATTCTTAAGGCATCAAAGGACAATGGAGAAGAAGAAAATCTTGAAGAAGCTCAAGCTAAGATGAAAGGTATGAAAGCAGAAAGTAAAGGCGCAAAAGCTTCAGAAACTGCAGTTAATGTATCAAAAGCTGATGTTAAATTAATAGTTTTTGCTTGTGACGCAGGTATGGGATCTTCTGCAATGGGAGAATCTATTCTTAAAAAAGCATTAAAAGATGCTGGAATTACTGATGTTGGAGTTAAACATTCATCAGTTGATAGCATTCCACAAGAAGCAGATGTTGTATTCACTCAAGAAAACTTAGTTGAAAGAGCAAGAAAATCAGCTAGAACTGCTAATATAATTACAGTTAAGAACTTCTTGGATCGTTCTAAGTATGATGAGTTTATTAACACATTAAAATAATAAGATATTATTAATTAGAGTAGATTTTAGTAATATAACTTACAGGCATTGGTAAACGGACTGATTTACCAATGCCATTTTTAAATTTGATAAATAATAGAGATGAGAGTGAATGATAGTCAAACTTTAAATTTGTCATTAGAAATGCATCACAGTTTTGAACTTGTTTGAATTGAAAGGATGTTTCATATAGAGTAATATATATATTGAAAGAAGCAATAATTTATAGTAATTAAATAGGAGGTTTTATTATATAAAACTTTATTTAGACAAAGTGACTTCCAGCTTGAACTTTGGATAAACTGGTAGATCTGATGATAACGTTTATGATACAAAGGGTTATTAACTTTAAATTAGCAGTTTTATTTAAGATGTACGTATGGGATCTTCTTTAATAGGAAAATCTATTTTTAAAAGAATTTAATAAATTCAAAATCTAATGACATCTGAAGATTCTACTTGAAGTTAAAATTAATTGTTATAGATATGATCAGTCTATCAATATATACAAAATAATAGATAAATCAGGTGAGATATTATGAATAATTTAACGCCTAGACAACAATTCATATTAAGTACAGTATTAAATGAAGGAACTTTTAATATAAAACGGCTTCATAAAGATCTTGACATAAGTGAGAGAACTATTTTAAGAGAACTTTCTTCTATTAATAAAAGATTAAAGAAGAATAGTATAACTATATTTAATGACGAAAATATGAATTTAAGTATTTCAGGTAATAAAGAAAATATAGAAGAGATAAAGAAATCATTAGATATGGTTCCGATTCCTTGGCTATTAAGTAAAGAACAGAGACAAATAGTTATCATATGTGAATTATTAGTTAGTAATGAGCCACTAAAAGCTTCGTACTTTTGTCATAAGTTCAATGTTGTAATGGGAAGTATAAGCCTTGATATAGACAATATTGAAGAAAGGCTAATATCTAAGAATTTATGTGTGATTAGAAAACGTAGCTATGGGATAAGTATTCAAGGGTCAGAGTGGAATAAGAGAAATGCATTAGTGGAGCTATTCTTTGATTTTAAACCTTTTGAAGATTTAATAGCATTTCTTTATGATGAAAAAGTTGATCCGATAGTTAAAACTTTGTTTAACATTGTTTTTGGGAATGAGGCTATCCAATTAGTAAAGGATATATTAAAAGATATAGATTTTGATTATCTTAAAGGAAATGATGTCAAATACTTTAGTTTATTTATCCAAGTATTGCTATCTATAAAAAAGACAAAAAATGGAGAAATTATATATTTACCTCAAGAGATTAAAAATAGTATATTATCTTTAGAGGAATATAAAAAAATACAATATTTAGGTAGTGTTTTACAAAAGAATAATATAGATATATGTGAAGATGAACTTGTTTACTTATGTTTATATTTAAGTGATTACAAATACTTTTTTAACAATAAGCATCTTATAGAATCAGACATTAATTATGAGAATATTGCTAAAGAGGTTACAGAGGAAATATCAACAAAAATATATGTAGATATTACCAAAGATGAGCAGCTAATAAGGGATTTGACTCAGCATTTTAAACAAACATTTTATATGTTAAATTTAGGATTGAAAGTTATAAATCCTTTGATTAATGAAATAAAGGAACATTATTTAGAGTTATATAAAATTATAAAAAATACTTGCAGATTAATATTCTCTAGGTACAATTTTAAGATTCCTCCAGAAGAGGTTGGATATATAACAATGCATATTGCTGTTGCAGTACAAAAGCAACAGGCGATGTCAAAGAATATAAAAGCACTTGTTTTATGTCCAAGTGGAATAGGTACTGCAAGAATACTTTGTAGTAAAGTAAAGTCGATATTTAATGAAATCAATGTTATTGATGTAGTATCTTTACATGACATTAATAGTATAATTGATAAAAATAAATATGATTTGATCCTATCCACTGTTCCTGTAAACCTGAAAACAAAACATAACCTGATTGTTGTTTCTCACTTTATGACTGAAGTGGATATAGAGAATATAAGTAATTTTATTTCTAACTTTAAAGCTAGTAATAATGAAAGAGAACTAGAATTATTTGCTCAAACAAAAGATAATACAGTGACAAATCACGAATATGAATTAGCCAATACGATGGTTAAGAATTTTCAGCTAAAAAAATCAGATAGTGATTCATTTATTAATTTAATAAATTATATAGTAGATGATATTCACAAGATTGATATTGGAACAGATAAAGAGGTAATAAGGGATCTTATATTTAAGAGAGAGGAAAATGGAAATGTTGTAATTCCGGGAACTCATGTAGCCCTTATACACACAAGAAGTGATACAATAACTTCTCCATTTGTAGGAGTGTATAGAATAAATAAACCTTTATCTATGAAGAGTATAGGATTTTCAACAGAAGATGTAGATACCTTTATAGTAATGTTTGCAAGAAATACTGAAAGTAATTATATACTTAAGATTCTTGGAAAAATAAGCGTTTCATTAATAGAAAAGAAAGAATTTGTTGAAATGCTAAGACTAAGTAACACTATAGATATTAGAGATTATTTAATTAATATTATAAATAACGAGGAGGAAGACTAATGGAAAAAGGAATTTTAGTAAAAGAAGGAATAGTATTAAATGTTGCGTCAGAATCTAAGGACAAGGCAATAGAAAGAGTTGGTAAACTTTTAATTAATGGAGGATACGTTAAAGATAATTATATAGAGGGAATGAAAGCTAGAGAAGAAGAAGTTACAACTTACATGGGAAATGGTGTTGCTATTCCTCATGGTATGAATGAATACAAGAAAGAAATACTTGAAACAGGAATAGTTATAGCTCAATATCCTAATGGTGTAGATTTTGGCGAAGGCAATACTGCTTATATAGTAATAGGAATAGCAGGAAAAGGCGATGAACATATGGAGATATTATCAAAGATAGCTTTAACTATTCAATATGAAGAAAATGTTGAAAGACTTAGAAAAGCAAAGACACCAGAAGAAATAATGGAGATTATAGAAGAAGGAGAAATGTAATATGAAAGCAATTCAATTCGGTGCAGGAAACATAGGAAGAGGATTCATAGGTGCATTACTTTCAAAAGCAGGATATCATGTAGTATTTGCTGATGTAAATAAAGAAGTAATTGATAAAATCAATGAAGATAAAAAATATACAATACATGTAATGGATGTAAATTGTGAAGAAATAGTAGTTGAAAACATAAGCGGAGTTATTTCTATAAATGATGAAATTTTAGATGAAATAAAAGAAGCTGAAATTATAACAACAGCAGTAGGTCTTGTTGTATTACCAAGAATAGCTCCAACAATAGCTAAAGGAATACAACTTAGAAAAGAAGCAGGAATCAAAACACCATTAAATATAATTGCATGTGAAAATGCAATAAAAGCAAGTTCTCAATTAAAAGCAGAAGTTGAAAAATGTCTAAGCGAAGAAGAAAAAGCTTATTTAGAAGAATTTGTTGGATTCCCAGATTGCTCTGTAGACAGAATTGTTCCACCAGTTAAGAGTGAAAATATTCTAGATGTAGTAGTTGAAAAATTCTATGAATGGAATGTTGAAGAAAAAGCATTCAAAGGAAGTATTCCAGCAATTGAAGGAATGAATTTAGCAGATAATTTAATGGCTTATATAGAAAGAAAGCTATTCACATTAAATACTGGTCATGCCATTACAGCATATATAGGAAATTTAAAAGGTTATGGAACAATAGATGAAAGTATAGCTGATGAAAAAATATATAATGTTGTTAAGAAAGCAATGACAGAAAGTGGAATGGGCTTAGTAGAAAAGCATAAATTTGATAAAGAAGCTCACTTCAAATATATAGATAAGATTATTGGAAGATTCAAAAATCCTTACTTAAAAGATGATGTATCAAGAGTTGGAAGAGAACCACTTAGAAAATTAAGTGATAGTGATAGATTAATAAAACCATTAATGACTGCTAGAGGATTTGACTTAAGCGTTGACAATTTATTACTAGGAGTAGGTGCAGCATTACACTACAATAATCAAGAAGATACACAAAGTGTAAAACTACAAGAATTAATAAAAGAAAGGGACGTAAAAGGAGCTATAGCAGAAGTTGCTAATATCGATGATAATGACTTATTAGAAAAGATAGAAAAGGCATATAATGACGTTTTAGCAATATAGAAAACTCATTTAAGGTGGATAATTATCCACCTTAAATATTTTATTAATAATTTTTAGTGATTTAACATATTAATAATTAATTATCTGAAGATGATTTTGTAACCAAAAAGTAATAATAAAATATATATATAAATATAGACAATTGAAAATAATGTGATAAAATAGTCAAAGAGGCATAAATAAAGAAAACAGAGGTGATGAATGGAGAAGAAAGAAAATCTTAAAATCAATAAAAAGCGCCAGGACTAAGTGAGATTTAGTTGAAAGTGAATTTTTACAGGGTTGGTTTTTAGAAAAGGAATTTAGTTAATAGTAAGCTTTGATATAAGTTACGCGAATAGCTAATTAAATCTTTTTAAAGGAAACTCGACTCACGTTCGTTCGCTGAGTAAATTCAACTATCCAAATCGAAGATTTGGAGTTTCATTTACGTCGACGAGGTTGGGGAGTATCGAAACTTCGGCGGGTGCCCCACGGTATCGCACTACCGTAAACGACTGGTAAAACTGTGAAGTGATTCACAGGACAAATTCAGTCTGGTGTTAAAACCTTTGTTTTAATTTTAATTTCTAGGATTACTATGCCCTTTTATAATTGTGCTAGGAATGAAGTTAAAAGAAGAATTAAAATTAAATATTATATGAAAAAAGAGAGGAAGATAAATATGTGCGGAATAGTTGGATATTTTGGAAGTAAATCAGCAAAATCTTTTTTAGTAGATGGATTATCAAAGTTGGAGTATAGAGGTTATGATTCAGCAGGTATTGCAGTTGTTAATGATGGTAAGGTAAGCATCGAAAAGCATAAAGGTCGTCTTACTAACTTAACTGATAATTTAGGACAAGGCAAAGCTGAAGGAACACTTGGTATCGGTCATACTAGATGGGCAACTCATGGAGAGCCATCAGATATTAATTCACATCCACACCAAAGTTCAAAGGGAGATATTACTGTAGTTCATAACGGAATTATAGAAAACTATCTAGAACTTAGACAATGGCTTAAAGGAGAAGGATACGAATTTGTATCTCAAACAGATACTGAAGTAATACCAAATTTGATTCACTACTATTATGAAGGAGATCTTTTTAAAGCAGTAGTTAAAGCTACTGAAAGATTAGAAGGAAGTTATGCATTAGGTGTAGTAACTGGAGCAGAACCAGACAAGCTAATTGCAGTAAGAAAAGATAGTCCGCTAATTGTTGGTTTAGGACAAGATGAAACATTTATTGCTTCAGATATTCCAGCGATAATAAGCTATACAAGAGATATCTATCTTTTAGAAGATAGAGAATTTGTTGTTATAAGCAAAGATGGCGCTAAAATTTTAAGCGCTGATGGAAGTGAAATAAAGAAAGATGTTTTCAAAGTAACTTGGAATGAAGATGCTGCTGAAAAGGGTGGATATGATTCATTCATGTTAAAGGAAATCAACGAACAACCAAAAGCTATTAGAGATACAATGGCATCAAGATTATCAATGAGTCATGATATCACTTTTGGAGACTTTAAGTTATCAAAAGAGGATCTTAATAATATAGATAGAATCTTTATAGTAGCTTGTGGAACTGCATATAATGCAGGACTTATGGGAAGAGTAGCAATTGAAAAATTAGCAAGAATTCCAGTTGAAGTTGATATAGCATCAGAGTTTAGATATAAAGACCCATTAGTAACTGATAAATCCCTTGTAATAACATTAAGCCAATCAGGAGAAACTGCTGATACATTAGCGGTTCTTAGAGATTGTAAGAAAGCTGGAGCTAAAACTTTAGCTATAACAAATGTTGTAGGAAGTACAATTTCTAGAGAAGCTGACGACGTATTATATACAATGGCAGGTCCAGAAATAGCAGTAGCTTCTACTAAGGCATATACAACACAAGTTGTTGTTATGTATATGATGGCAATGTATTTCAGTGAATTAAAGGGATTAATGACTAAGGAATTAGAAAAAGAATTAAAAGAAGCATTATTATTAGTACCTGAAAAAGTTCAAGTAATTTTAGATAAAGCAAGTGAAGTAGAAGAAATTGCAAATCTTTTAACTGATGAAACAGATGTATTCTATTTAGGTAGAGGTGCTGACTATGCATTATCTATAGAAGCATCATTAAAGCTTAAAGAAATTTCATATATCCACTCAGAAGCATATGCTGGTGGAGAATTAAAACATGGAACAATTGCTTTAATTGAAGAAGGAACTAAAGTAATAGCATTATTAACTCAAAAATCATTAAGAGAAAAAATGGTAAGTAATATAGTTGAAGTTAAAGCTAGAGGAGCAGAAGTAATTGCAATTGCTTACGAAAATGATGTATTAGATGAATCAATTTTCGATAAAGTAATTAGAATTCCAGAACTTCTTAACTTAGTTTCACCAATAGTTGCTGTAGTTGCATTACAACTTTTAGCTTACTATACAGCTAGAAATAAAGGTTGTGATATAGACAAGCCAAGAAACTTAGCTAAATCAGTAACAGTAGAATAATTGATAATTTAAAACAATTTATATTTGTGGCTTTATAATAAAGTTGTATCGTTTATAACAAAGTCGTATCGTTTTGAATAAAGTTATATCATTTATAATAGAGTCGTATCAAAAATAATTGGATGGTAATACTAAACTTGATGTTTAGTATTACCATTTAAATTGATTATATAAGGTAATTCATAGAAGGCTAGACATTTTAAGTAAATTTAAATGTCTAGCTTTTTGCTATATTGGAGGTGAAGTGGTTGTGAAAAGAGAAAGAACAAAAGATATTGATAAAATGCTTAGGGAAGGCCGTGGAAGTGGTATAGGAAAAGAATATCTTCCGTGGATAAAGATACAAGACGTTGCGTCCTTAGGTAGGGTGACAAGAGTAAAAGGAATTAAAACAGGCAGGCAGCATGAATTAATGTCTGATATGGAAAGAAACTATTTTTATTTACTTGAGTTTTCAGATGAAGTAGTTGATATCAGAGAACAATATCCGTTACTTCCTTTGGAAGATACCTTGGCAATAGCTATAGAACTTGGAATAACACATCCGAAGGATCCTAAAACTAATGAGCCGATAGTTATGACTACGGATTTTCTAGTAACAATTGAAGAGGAGGGAGAATATTTTGAAGTTGCAAGAACCATAAAAAGTAAAGATGATCTTTTAAATAAAAGAATAATTGAAAAGTTTGAAATTGAAAGAAGGTATTGGGAGAAAAAAGAGATAGACTGGGGAATAGTAACTGAACAGGAAATCAATAAGATAATAGCTAACAATATAAGTTTTGTACAAGGATATAAAGATTTAATGTTAGTAGATTGTTTTCAGGCAATTGATAATTTAGATTTGAAAGATTTAATATATGAGTTTATAAAACGAATTGTTGATGATGAAAGAACTGTAAGGAAAATATGCTTTGAGTTTGATAAGGATATGGATTTGGAAAAAGGAAGTGGCTTAAGCATATTTAAATATTTAATTATAAATAAGATCATTCAAATAGACATTTCAAAAGAAATTGATGTTAATAAACATATCCCTATTATTAGTGTACGGGAAGAAGAAATTAAGAAGGTGGAAGCTATATGATGGAGATTAACTCTGTATATAAATATATTGATAATAAGGAAGAAAGAATTAGAGTTATTTATATAATAGATAAATTTACTTACATAGTAAATCTAGATGGTGCAACTTCAATGCCTAGAAAGGAATTAACAGAAACCATTTCACAAGAAATTAATGCTGAAGAATTAATATTGATTAAAGATCCTTTTGCAAAAATAATTGATGAAAAAGCTCTATCGGAATTACAAATAAGTAAAAGGGATTCAGATTGGGAAGTTATTTTAAAATATTGGTTTAATAATAGAGAAGAATTACTGGAAAAAAAGTCTAGAAACATGATGTTTGAGCAAATTTCACGAGAAATAGGTATAAGTGTTCCGAAGGTAAAAAAGTTGTTTAGTCGATATTGGCAAAGAGGAATGAATAAGAATGCTCTGTTACCTGATTACATTAATTCAGGAGCAAAAGGTAAGGAAAGAAAGTTAGCAATTAATAAGGTTGGAAGACCTAAAAAAACAAATTATCACGGTGAAATAGTTGAAGGAATTAATATAACAGCTGAAGTTAAAAAGCATTTTCAAGTAGCAATAAACAAGTATTATCGAAATAATAATAAGTTATCACTTAAAGAAGCATATATGTTTATGCTAAAGGATTTTTATTCAGATATTTATATAGAGAATAATGAAATTAAAAACAAAGTGTGGGACATAGCAAGAATACCTACCTATAATCAATTTTATTATTGGTTCAAGAAAGATGAAGACATAAAGAAAGACATCACTTTTAGAGAAAGTGAAAAAGAATTTAATCTTAAGCATAGAGAACTATTAAACAATTCAAAGCAAGAAACTGATGGACCAGGTACAAGATTTCAGGTGGATGCAACAATTGCTGATGTTTATTTAGTTAGTTCATTAAATAGAAATAGAATTATAGGAAGACCCATTGTATATGCGATTATAGATGTTTTCTCAAGACTCATTGCAGGAATCTATGTTGGTTTAGAAGGCCCTTCTTGGCTTGGTGGAATGATGGCTTTAGATAATATGCTTCAAGATAAGGTTGAATATTGTAAAGTGTATGGAATTAACATAGAAAAGGAACAATGGCCATGTGAACATATTCCTGAAATCATAATTGCAGATAGAGGAGAATTTGAAGGATATTCAGTAGAAAATTTAATAAATAATTTAAGCATTAAAATTGAGAACACTTCACCATATAGAGGAGATTTAAAGGGAATTGTTGAGCGAAGCTTTAGGACTACAAATGAGAAAATAAAACATACAACGCCAGGAGCAATTCAAAAAGAATTTAGAAAACGTGGTGATAGGGATTATAGACTAGATGCAACCTTAACCTTAGAAGAGTTTACTAGGATCTATATAAATATTGTGCTGCATCATAATAGTAAAATAATTGATAAATATCCGATGGATAAAGAAATGCTTGAGGATGAAATAACTCCTACTCCATTAAATCTATGGAAATGGGGAATTGAAAATAGAAAAGGCAGATTAAAAACTGTAAATCGAGAAATTCTAAGGCTTAATATATTGCCTAGAGGAAAAGCAAGTGTATCAAGAGCTGGAATAAGGTTCAAAGGTCTATATTATAGTTCAGATAAAGCTATTAAGGAGCAATGGTTTATAAATAATAAAGTCAGAAGTATTGAAATAGTATATGATCCTAGAAACATGAATAAAATATACATCCCTTTTGATAATGGCTTAAGTTATGATGAATGTTATTTGACTAGCACCTGTATTCAATATAAAGACTGCTTATTAGAAGAAATCATATTCAATGAGGAGCTTGAGGCGGAATTGAAAGAAAAACAAATGAAAGAGCAAAATCAAAATAATATAGATCTAGAAAAAGAAATTAATAAGATAGTTAGCAAAGCTAGGAAGATAAAAGAAAAAGATATTGATTATAGTAAGAGTACTTCAGAAAAATTGAAAGGGATAAAGCGAAACAGAAGTATAGAAAAGGCCATTAATAGAGAGAATGAGAGTTTTGATTTGAAGGAAGAAAATAGAAACAAGAAGACTGAGATAGCAGAAGTTATTGAAATAATCAGACCCAAGGACCTTAGTCAAGAAAATAAGGGAAATAATAGAGTAATGGAAATGATTAAAAGAAAAAGGAATGAGAAAAAGTGATGGATGAGGAAAAGATAACAATACTTAAGGGAAGTGTTGAGGAAGCAGTATATAAAGAACAAGAATTAGAAGAATATGCGTATAATCCTTTTATTGAAGCCTTGCCACCAATATTTAACGAGGAAGATGTGATAGAAAAATTTACGGTTTTACCACAAATATCTGATAAAGATAGAAATAAGCCAGATAATTTAAGATATCACATAATAAAAAGAACCAAAAACTTTATACAGCCGTTACCGATACATATTGAATTAGAACGAAGAATATCTTCTCTTATAAGGCGTGGATATCTAAGCAGAAATCCAGTAGATAAAATGTTCTTACAGAACTTAAGAATATTGAATGGCTTAGATGATAACTCAATTAAAGAAAATGATTTAAAGGATGAATTAGTCAATATAAGATCAACGGCCGATAGCTTATCAATTATAGGAATTTCAGGTATAGGAAAAACTACAGCTATTGAAAGACTTCTTTTAATGTATCCTCAAGTAATTAAACATTTTGAATACAAAGAAAATAAGCTTACTAGAACGCAAATAGTCTGGCTTAAGATTGACTGTCCCTATGATGGCAATTTATCTACATTGTGTAAGAACTTTTTTTCAGCAATAGATGATATCTTAGGAACTAGATACTTAGAGAAATTTGGATATTCAAATAGAGTTACCTCGACAATGTTAATTAATATGACAAAGTTAGCGTGGAGATATGGAATTGGTGTTTTAGTAATAGATGAAATACAACATCTATTAAACACAAAAAATGATATGGAAGAAATGTTGAATTTCTTTGTTACACTTACTAACACGGTTGGAATACCAACCATATTAATAGGAACTAGTAAGGCACAAAAGATTTTTAAAGGTAACTTCAGACAAGCAAGAAGAGCTGCCAGTGAAGGTTCAATTATGTGGGATAGAATGAAACGCGATAGTGAGGAATGGCATTTCTTCATGGAGTCTATATGGGATTTCCAAGGTTTGAGAGAAATAACACCCTTAACAGATAAACTTATCGATGCATTTTATGATGAGTGCCAAGGAATTACAGCAGTGGCAGTTAATTTGTTTCTATTAGCTCAGGAAAGAGCCTTACAAGAAGGCAAGGAAGAAATAACTGTAGATACTATTAGAAAGACTGCAAAAAATGACCTTCAGATGATTAAACCAATGATTAAAGCGCTTAGAAATAATAATATATCTGAAATCGCAAAATATGAAGATATATCAATTAATCTTGATGAGTTGGAAATAAACTACAAGGGAAATATAGAGCTTTCAGGTTTAATTAAGGAATCCTTTAAAGAAAGAAAAAAATCTATAGAACTTAAGAAAAGAAGTACAGTTGAAAATTTAATTTTAGATCTAGCAGCTATGAATATTTTTGATGAATTAAGCGTGGAAGATATTAAAAAAGTATGTGAAAAAGTAGTAGAAAAATCATTAATTGATGAAGAGTATAACTCACAAAAGCTTCAAGTTTTAAAGAAAGCAATGGAACTTAACGAAACCTTAAAAACCAATATAAGTAGAAAAAAATCCTTTGAAATGAAGGAAGGTTTAATAGGAATATACGAAGCATCTAAAGAGCAAAACGTACATCCATATGAACTATTAAAAGAAAAAGGTTTTATTAAGAATCCAATAGAGGAGTTTTTAAACATTAGCTAATAACTGGGGGATGGGATAATAAAGGAGCGAAAAATATTGTTAGATTTTTTTACTGATCCATATAAAGATGAACTTATATATTCAGCTATAGCTAGGTATCATTATTATTCAGGAAATGTGGATTTTAGGGATACTATTGAAGAATGTTTTGGAAAGAGAACCATGATACCAACCTTAGAAATAGGTGGTAACTTTGAATATTTATCTAAAGCTTTGGGCAAGAAATATGATTCAGAAAGCTTAATAGCCAAGCAGACAATTCTACCCTACTATTTACCTTTTATAGATGAAGAAATAAAGAAAGAAATAATTGGAGCAATAAAATTTGAAGGAAGTTCTTCAATATATACAAAGCTTGGAATTGTAGCAGGTGGTATATGTAAGAAAGCTGGTATTTTTTATTGTTCAATATGTGCAGCTGAAGATATTAGAGAAAAGGGAGAACCATATATTCATAGAGAACATCAATTAGAAGGAATACTACTCTGCCCTCACCACGGAATGTTATTAGAACCGTATCCATTAAAAAGAGCGGATGTAAGTAGGCTCGAATATATAAGATTTAGAGAACAAGGTATGGATTTGAAGGCTGAAAATATAGAAATCAAAGACTATGAAAAACATTTAAAGCTTGCAAAAGCTTCATATTACCTATTAGATAATAATTTAAATAAGGTTTGTAAAGCAAAAATATTTAATAGATATAGATATTTGTTATATAAAAAAGACTTACTTAAAGGCAATAACTCTATAAATCAAAGAAAACTATATGAAGAATTTATAAGCTATTATGGTGAAGGATTTTTAAAGCAGCTAAACTCAGAAATAGAATATGATAACGAATATAACTGGCTTAAGATAATATCAAGAAAATCAAAAAGAGCTTCACATCCTTTAAGGCACTTGCTATTTATTGATTTTTTGTGTGAAGATATTGAAGTGTTTTTTAGTGAAATTGATATTTGTACTGTGAATAAAATCAAAAAAAGAAATGAAGTATATTTTATCGAGAACGTTAATTTAAAAAAATTGAAGACTTATAAAGACACAATTCTAAAAGCTATAGGTAATGACAGTGGTGTTTCCAGATCTTGTATAAGAAATAAATGCAAAAAAGAATATATGTACCTTTATAGATATGAGAAAGAATGGCTTTTTAATAATTTGCCTGTTAAGGGTAAGGTAAAGCAGGATAAGCAAAGAGTAGATTGGTGCGAAAGAGATAAGCAATACTTAAAATTATTGAAAGATAAACATGAAGCGTTAATCAATGATGAAGCTATGATTAGAATTACTAAAGGGAATTTAGCTAAGTCTTTAGGATTATTAGCTAACATAGAAAAGAAAATAGAATTATTGCCATTAACAAAGAGTTTTTTTTATGAAGTTTGTGAAAGTACAGAAGCCTTTGAAATAAGAAGAGCAAAGAAAGTAATAGATAGGCTAATTAATGAAGAATTAGAAAATATACAAATGTGGAAGATTCAAAGAATAGCTGGGATTAGAAGTGAACATTTTAAAAATATAAAATGTGAATTACAGAAGTATTTAGAGGGGAAACAGGTGAAGACTAAATTATGAGGGAAAGAAAAAAACTTAAATTAGATAATTGGCCTTTTGAGAAAGGCAAAAAGACTAAATTGATATGGATTGGAGAACCATTTAAATTGAACAATAAGTGGATGCTTGATACATATTTTAATGATGGTGCAAGTACAGAAAGGATTATTCAAGATTGGGCTAACTTATATTTTTTATCGATAGATAAATATTATACAGATGGAGATTTAAATTCGGGAGAAATAATAGATGATGAAGGAGGAATGCAAACAATAGAGATAGATTTAAGCGGTATTACCCCTAAGTATAATGAAACAGAATGGTACATATTAAAAAGTAAATATAGAAGTAAGTCAAAAACCTTCAGCTTTTGGAAACACAATGTACTATATACTATTCCAATAATTGAAATAGTAAGAGCTGTTTTAGCACCAAATACCTTTATGTTAAATGCTATTTTATATAATGATGCATGGGAAGATTATTTTACGTATGAGCTTGAGGATAGAAAGCTTAAAATAGATTTCACTAATCAATATAAGAGATCCTATTTAAAAAACGAATATTATAATCATTTGGCTTGGATTATAAGTAATGAGGAAATTTTAAAAATGTGTGATGATATTGGATTCAATATGTTTAGCAAAGGAAAACTATATTTTGATTTCAATATGTCAAACTTAAGTATTACAGCTAGAGTGAAGAAAAATAAGTATGGCTTTACCATAATAGAAATATTAAAAGTTAATCAAAAAGAAATTAATATAGATGAATTAAAGGCATATCATCCTAGTTTTGAAGAACGTAAGAAAAGTAATGAAGCAAAATTAAGAACTTATACATACTTAAATAATAAGTCTGAGGATAGGACAATTGATAGTGGTATTGATGGAGCTAAGGATTATGGTGAAAGAATAAATAATAGGTTAATAATACAAGAGTATATTAATATCCCAATTGTAAAAAAGGAAAAAGAAGGTAGCCAAAATTTAAGAACAAAGGAGGATAATAATACTAAGAAATATATTTTAGATGATGATAATTTAAGAACTTTGTCTTCTGAAGGTGGAGTGAAGAAAGCAAGCGGGATTGAAACATCAGCACTAGATGAAACAATAATACCAGTGGAATTGAATGAATTCGTTTATAATCTAAGAGAATTAGAAAAGCTTGACTGGATTGAAAAGGTGGATATGAGAATTGTAATGTTGCCATTAGGAAGGAAATTTTCATATTTAAGTAATGGGATAGATAGACGAAAGTGTTTGATAATAGAAATATTGAAAACTAACGGCGATGCTTTTGGAATTATTGAAGTTCAAAGAGAAGTAAAATTAATATCTACTTTAATATTGAGTTTAACTTCAAGGAAAAAGTTTAAAGTGATATTTAGAGAATTACTAAATGGTTTAGTTCAAGAAAGTGGAAAGTGGAGCAATAAAATATTAGCTAATCTAGAAAAAGAAAATATTATGATATATAGAAAAAATCATAGTAAAAATTATTTGTATAATATTATGAGTTGTATAAAATAATATATTATTTTTTATGATATAAAAATATAAAGTATATAATTACCACTGATTAAAAAGTTTAGAAGGATTTAGGATCACTTTTTAAATCTTTTTTATATATTTTTATTGAATATTTAAGTGATTCTTCCAGTAAATGAACAAGTTTTATATTGTTTTGTTTAGAATAAATTTTAAAATCATTCCATAAGTTTTGATTGATAGTTAAATTTATAGGAGATCTAATGACGCTTCTTTTTGATGGAAGTAATTGCTTTTTTAAAGCATACTTCATTCCGAATTCAAGTATACGGCTTTGTGGAAAATCTAATGATTTTGAAATGTAATATAGTTCGTTTAATAACTCAGTATCTATATTTTGATTAATTCTAATTCTATTTCTTATTTGCATACAATACACCTCGATATAATGAATTATATAATATGAAAGGATCTTATGCAATCATTTTCTGTACATAATGCAGAAAATATGGTATGATTTACATATAGGAATAACTATTTTATATAGGCTTATTGGTATGATATAATAGTTTTATCATATGGAGGAATTATATGAAGAAGATGGAAAGGATTGCTGTGGATTTGTTTTCAGGAGCTGGTGGAGTTTCATGTGGTTTAGAAAAAGCAGGAATTCAAGTAAGCGTAGCAGTTGAATTATGGGGAGTAGCAGCAAATACTTATGAAAGAAATTTTGGTGAAAATAAAGTAATAAGAAAAGACATTAGGAATGTAAAAGGTAAAGAAATATTAAAAAAAATTGGAGTACGGAAAAACAGATTGTTTTTACTTGCGGGATGTCCACCATGTCAAGGCTTTTCTTCTCAACAGAAAAATAAAAAAGGCGAAGATGATGAAAGGAATTTATTAGTCTTTGAGTATTTTAGAATAATTGATGAAATAAGACCTGTCTTCATATTGATGGAGAATGTGCCAGGACTTAAAAATGAAAAAAAAATATTTGATAAGTTATTGGCTATGTTTGATGAAATAGGATATGAGATTAGATTTGATGTATTAAATGCTGTTAATTATGGCGTGCCTCAGACAAGAAAAAGATTAGTTTTACATGGAGTTAGAAGAGATGTTTATAAGAAAATGATTGCTAAAAATATTGATGTAGAGTTTCCAAAAGAGACACATTGCAAACTGGGAAGGCTAAATGGGGAAAACTTAAAAAAGTGGAAAACTGTAAGAGATACAATATCACATTATCCTAAAATTAAATGTGGAGAAAGTCATGAAATAATTCCTAATCATACTTCAGCTAATCTTAAGGAAATAAATCTTGAACGTATTAGAATGATACGAAAGTACGGTGGAAGCAGAAATTCTTTGCCTCAAAAATTGCAACTAGATTGTCATAATAACAAAGATGGAGAAAAGAAAGTTGGATATGGAGACGTATATGGAATTATGGATTGGGATAAACCAGCACCTACACTAACAGGAGGGTGTTTGTCATATAGTAAAGGCAGATTTGGACATCCGGAACAAGATAGGGCTATTTCAGCTAGAGAAGCAGCGGCATTACAAACATTTGATGATAATTTTATTTTTGAAGGTAATTTACAAGATATTGCTCAGCAAATAGGAAATGCTGTGCCAGTTGATATGGCGGCCGCAAGTGGTAATTATTTTATCGAATTAGCAAAAAGATTACATGTAATATAAATTATTAATACATTTATAAAAGATTGAGAGGTGAAATGATGTCAAAATTTAGGGCAAAGGCAAGAGCGATTGATTTATTGGGAAAAGGGCAAATTGCTGATTTACCTACAGCTATAACAGAACTTTGGAAGAATGGGTATGATGCGTATGCAGATAACATTCAATGTAATTTATATAGAGGTGGATACAAAAATTTAAAGAATATAATATTTACAGTAACTGATGATGGAATGGGAATGACAAGAGAAGACCTTGAGGAAAGATGGATTGTTCTGGGTACTGATTCGAAAACTAGAAGAAAGCCATTAGATATAGAGTTTTCTTCTAGTAAAAAGAAACGAGCGATAATGGGTGAAAAAGGTATTGGGAGATTATCTGTTTCATATTTAGGTAATCAAATGTTTTTGATATCCAAAAAGAAAAATGAAAAATGTGTCTGTTTATTTATGGATTGGAGAATATTGGAAAATTTCAATCTGTTTTTAGATGATATAGATATTGATATATATGATATTGAATCAGCAGATAATTTGTTTGATAATTATAAAAAAATAATAGAAAATTTTAAAAGAAATTTAAATACCGGCGATTGGAGCGAGCATGAAGAATTAAGAGAAAATATTTTAAATGAATTAAACAATATATCACTAACCAAAGAATTTGTAAATGATAGCATAAAGAATATTGAAGAAAATGATGAACATGGAACAACATTCATAATAGTTAACCCATATGAACAAATATTAGACTTTAGCTATTCGGCAATGGAGTTAAATAAGTATCAATATAATGACAATTACTTAAGAGGTTCATTGATAGGATTTTATAATTCATTCAAAAAAGAAAAACCAGATTTTAATGTCAATTTCTATATTCATGATGAAAATGGAAGATATGATTTAATTGATAATACAGATTTCTTTTCGTATGAGGATGTATTTGGCGCTGATCACTGGATTAATGGAGTTTTTGATGAACAAGGATTCTTTTCAGGAGAAGTAAAAGTATATAATAAAATAACCAAACATTCTTTTAGACCAACAAGATCTCCAGGAAAGACACCATATGGACCATTTGAAATATGCTTTGGATTTTTAGAGGGTGAAAAGAAAAAAAGTATTTTAGTAGAAGAAAAATGGGAAGAATATCAGAAAAAGTTAAATAACTATGGTGGATTATATATATATAGAGATGGTATAAGGGTTTTACCATATGGGAGGCAAGAGACAGACTTTTTAAACTTTGAAAAAAGACGTACATTAAGAGCTGGTCAATACTTTTTTAGCTATCGTAGAATGGCCGGATATATAGCGATAAGTAGAGATAAGAATTTTAATCTGATTGATAAAGCTGGCAGAGAAGGTTTTATTGCAAACAATGCATACAAGGAATTGGTAAGTAATTTGATAGAGTTCTTTATTGATTTAGCTGAAAGATATTTCGCGAGTAACGAAAATGATATAACAATGCGTCAAGAACAACTTGAAGACGTGATCTCTAAGAATGAAAAAATCTTGGAGGCTGAAAAGAAAAGAAATAAAATGACTCTGGCAAGTTTTAAAAGTGAACTAAAAAACAATCATTCAAAGGTAAATATGATAATAGATGAATTATATTGTTTAAGGGACAAACTTGATAAAGCATGTAATGAGAAGGAAATAATATATAATAATGTTAATTTATTAAGTGCAGAATTAGAAAATAAAAAAATTCAGTTGAAAAAATTAAAGATATCAAAGCCCAAAAGAGGTAAATTAACTGGTATACAAGAAAGAAAATACTTTGAATACAATGAAAAAATTGAAGAAGCAAACAATATTATAAAGGGAAATAATGAGTTAATAGCTAAAATTCAACCTAAATTATCGGAAGAAAATTTGTATAAAGAATTTGAGAATAGATATACTCAGTATAAAAAGGACATTAGAAATTCTTTGAATATGTATACTAACAGATATACTGATGCATCGTTATACTTAGGAAGCCAATTTCAAAATGAAAAAAAGAATTTAGAATCTATATTTATTGATAGAACTAAGAATTTGGTCGGTGAAAATTTGAATAAGATAGTAATACAGAACAATATAAAAAAATTAATGGATATACATGAACAGACTAAAGAAGAAATAGACAATAGAATTGAGCCTTTTATAAAGCATTTGGAGCAACTAGATTTTGACATTGATGAAGAACTGTTAGTAGGGTGGTATAAGCAAGAATATGATAAGTTGAAAAGTAAAATAGATGAATTACATGAACTATCTCAATTAGGATTAACTATAGAAATAATTGATCATGAGTTTAATGTTTTATATGCTCAAATGTCAGAATCAATAAAAATTATTGGGGAGTTTTCTAAAAAGAATGAAACGATTAGAGATACACATAATCAATTAAAAATTGCATTTCAGCATTTGGAAACTAATCATAAACTTTTAACACCATTATATAAAACTACAAGAAGAATGAAAACAGAAATAAGTGGAGAAAGAATAGCTGAATATATAGAAAGTTTTTTTAAAAAAGCATTTGAGAAGGAAAAAATAACATTTAAAATAACAGAAAGCTTTAAATATTACAAATTTTATACATTTGAATCCATTATAAACCCTGTATTCATAAATATAATAAATAATGCTATATATTGGTTAACTCCAGTTGAAAATAGGAATATATTAATAGATTATATAGATGATAAAATTTTAATAATTGATTCAGGAACACCTATTCATCCATTAGATATAGAAAAAATATTTGAATTATTTGTAACAAAAAAACCAGGAGGAAGAGGTATAGGGTTGTATTTGGCTAAAACTAATTTAAGAACAATAGGTTATGATATTTATGCTACTAACGATAGGAAGTACAATAAACTTAATGGAGCATGCTTTGTGATTAGCGAATTGGGAGGAGAATATAATGGTTAATTTTGAGGAAATAGCAAGTAAAATTGTTAAAAAGTCAATAGCAACAGCTGCATGTATAGATGATAGGTTTGTAGAACCTTTTGACAATGATAGTGAAGAATTGGATTTAGATCGCACTAAAAAGTTATATAGTACATTTAAAGAAAACGGATGCCTATTGGATATTAATAGATATAATGAGGAATACAATTCGAATAGAATTGATAGTATTATAGATAATAAAGATTTATTAATTTTAGATTGGGAACTAACTGAAAGTGATCCTAAATATACAAGCAGTTTAGAAATATTAGAACAAGCGGTTAATAAGGATAACTTGTTATTTGTATGTATTTATACACATATAACGGAAGCAGATATTGCAAATAAAATTGTACCACAATTGGATGCATATTTTTCTGGAATTAAAGAAGAAAACATGAACGAATTATATGAAAATATACTAGAAGATCTTGATGATAAATTGGGAGTTGACGGTGATATATTCTTTAAAGAGTTGAAATCAGCATGTTTTAATGAATGTATGAATCTAAATAAGAAAGTTGTTTATAGTGAAATTCAAAAATTAATAGAGAAGAATGAATTAGAGAAAGATGCATTAGGGAAAATTAATAATATATTGAAGAAATATCTAAAGTTAGACGGATTAACTGTAGAAGATCCAATAACTCTGATTAAAAATATATTCATTTATCAAGATAATTTTTATAGATATGTTGGACAATCAAAATATAAAGTGAATTATATTGAAGAAAATGCGTTATTTATAGGAACAACTTTAGTATTAATAAATTCTAAAAACATAGAACCTAAAGAACTATATTCAAATTTAGCTAATACAATTATTAAAAGGCCAAGCAGTATTTTCTCACTTTTAGGTTTAGAAATGCGCACAAGGTATAGAAATTGTGCATTATCAATTGGTAAAGATATGATAGATATCGAAGAAGATGCATTTTTATATTTTTATAATCAAATTCATGACAAAGAAATATTCGAAGAGTTAATGAGAAAAATATGGAATGATAAGATATCATTTAAATTGTTAGCAGAAGAATCGAATTTTATAAGTTTATTAGAAGATAAAATCAGTAGAACTAAAGCTGAAATTGATAAATTTCCTACGCTAAAAGATTCTAAATTCCATCTATCAAAATTAAATGCGTATTTTTCTCAATCAAAGATAAATAGGTTAAATAAAAAAATACGATTTGGAGATATCTTTGAAATGAATTATGATATGGATTCGTCCGATCAACATAAAGAATTTCTCTTATGCATAACGCCACACTGCGATTGTGCCAGACCTAGTAAAATAGACAATAATTTTTACTTTGTAAAAGGATTGGCGTTGAATAATAATGAATTGAATACAGCATTAGCAAATGCAGAAAAAGATTACTACTCTTTTACTACATTGAATAATGAAGCGTTGTGTATTAAATGGCAATACAAAATGTTTACAATTCATATTAAAGAAGAAAATAATAATGTAGATAACGAAATAAGTGGATATTATAAAAGTAAAAAAATAAGGCTAAAACATTTAAATTTGCAGGAAGAAAATTACACTCAACGTATTGCAAATGTAGCATCAAGTGATGCATCTAGAGTCGGCATTACATTTTCTCAAATAGTTAACTGTTGATATGTATTCATGATAAATAATCCACCATATAGTTTATGATATTATATTCATAATAGAATATGTAATATTAATATTACATATTGATTAGTAAATAAATGTAAGTTACATAGAGTACATATAAAACAGTTTGATTAAACTTTATTACAAAAATAAATACAAGCCTAAATCAAAAAAATAATATTTTGATCAAACTTTGTTCAAAATATTATTCTTTAATTTTACAAAAAAATCAGCTTTATAAGTATTGATTTGATCAAACTTTATTACAAACCTACAATATTGAGCATGAAGAACTCAGGTCTAATCCTGAATCTTCATGCTTCTTTTATTTTTGCAATTAATTATAGTAAAGAATATCTAGTGGGGATCAATATTGAAGATGTTTCGTCTAAGGGAAGGGGGGCAGGAATAAAAGTAGTAAGAGCAGCAGACAAAATTAATCTTTATTCAGCATTCCTACATATCCATTTTTAAAATAAGATCTAAATAAATAAGACATTTTCTCTGAATCAGGAGTACAGTTTGACTTTAACCACCAATCAATAGTGCCGATTAAAGCATTAGCGGTAAATAAGAATGCCATTTCTTGTATCTCTGGTGAGCAGTCTTCTTTGCTTACAATGAAGGAGCTTCGTAAATTTTCACGTTCTCTTAACATTGAGATGATGTAGCTGCGCAGTCTAGATATAAACCATATGTTACATGAATCATCCAGCATTGCCAGATATAATCTACTGTTTTCAGCAAAGTGATCAAATAGTTTCACCCATGGATCAGATTTTTGTTCTTCATTAAGATACTTAAGGCTGGATTTTGGAAGGCCTAAATCTTTCTTCATTTTTTCCATTGCGTCTTCAAAAATTTTTAGTACAACGTCGTATTTATCCTGATAATACCTATAAAAGGTAGAACGATTAATCATAGCTCTATTGGTGATATCACCAACTGTAATGTTATCGAAACGTTTTTCAAAAATAAGATCAATAAGAGAATCTCTTATTTGCTGATGTGTTCGTTTTGTTCGAATATCATGTTTATTCTGCAACATTTTCACTCCTTTGTTGTATATAAAACAAACTATAAGTATTGTTGGTTGAATATAAATCTGTATCTGATATATTTTAATTATAGCAACAACGTGTTGCATAAACAATAAATACTGTAAAGGAGAATGACCATGAATAATTTGATTTTTGAAGACGATCAATTCGCATCCAAGGTATTGGGCCTTCTTGGAGACACTGCTTTCAAAGCTGCAGATATAGGAGAAGTGGTTTCAACAGCAGAGAAAATTAAAGAGGGAGACTATCAAAGCTGGTGTGAAGAATGGACCAAAACAGCCAAGCGTTTGCAAAAAGTTGCAGAGGATAGCTATTCAGATGGTCACTTGATAAGTGCAAGAAAAGCCTATCTTAGAGCTTCTAATTATTATAGAATTGCAGAATTTTACCTTCATGAAAATCCAGAAGACTCAAAGGTAGAGGAATTATACAATTCAAGCCTAGATTGCTTTTCTAATGTTATGAAACTTAATAAGCCTGTTATTGAAGAAGTGAAAATCCCCTATGAAAATACAACACTTTCAGGACATTTTTATAAATTAGAGGATTCAAAGGAACCAAAACCAGTTTTAATTGCTATGACTGGCTTTGATGGAACAAAAGAAGCATTTTACGGAATGGCAATGGATGCACTTGAACACGGTATGCATTGTATTACCTTCGAGGGACCAGGACAAGGAGAAGCTGTACATAAACAAAAACTATTTTTTAGACATGACTACGAGAAGGTTATAACCCCAGTAGTAGACTATCTGCTTACAAGAAAGGAAATAGATCCAAAGAAAATTGTCTTATGGGGACAAAGCTTAGGCGGATATCTTGCACCAAGAGCTGCCGCTTTTGAACATCGACTTGCAGGCTGCATAGCTAATGGAGGAGTATATGACTTTTTAGTAGGATTTACAAGTATCTTTAATATGCCAAGAGAAGAATTTTTAAATTTCGCACTTTCTGATTCAGAGGGATTTAATAAAGCTGTTAAGGAAAAAATGGAATTAAACTCAAAAGCAAAATGGAGCTTTTCACATGGAATGTATGTATTTGGTGTAAATACCCCTGCTGAATTCATTCTAAAGGTTGGAGAGTTTTATATGAAAGGATTAACAGAAAAAATACAATGCCCTGCCTTAATCGTTGATTCGGAAAATGACAAATTTCTTAGAGATCAAGCAAGGCAATTGTATGAGGAGCTTACCTGCTATAAAGATTTTATTTTATTTACAGCTGAAGAAGGTGCTGAATTCCACTGCCAAGCTGGAGCTAAATTAATCGCAAATGAACGTATTTTCAGTTGGATTGAAAAGATTCTTAAGGGTATATAGATATCATAGAATTTAAATTTTTATATTATAAGGAGAGATGCGAAATGTCAAAAGTAGTTATTTTTAAAGGTAGTCCAAGAAAGAATGGATATACAACAAAATTATTAGATCAAGTAGCAAAAGGAGCAAAATCCAAAGGCGCTGAGGTTATTGAATTTGATTTAAATAACACCGGAATACGTGGATGCCAAGGATGTTTTTATTGTCGTACTCATGATGGCTGTGCTGTTAATGATTATTTACAACCAATGTATAAAGCTATTGCTGAGGCAGATGCTATTGTATTTGGTTCCCCAATATATATGTATCAAATTACAGGTCAGGCAAAAACTTGGTTAGATCGTACGTTTCCAATGGTTGAAGAGCTTCCCAATAAGTTTATTCCTAGACATCCAGGTAAAAAGTTAATAACTGTATTTGCTCAAGGAAGCTTAGATCCTAAAAAAGGTGCAGAAGCCATTAAATATGTTAATAATATTTTTGACGTATTTGGTTGGAAATTAGAGGATTGCATCCACTACTGTGGAACTGATGATGAAGTTTTTAATGAGTTATCTTTAAGAGCATTTAAGAATGGAGAAAATTTAGTTTAATAAAATGTATTTTAGAAGTTTAACTTTTGTGTCTAAGATATTCACATAACACTATCATGCAGGAAGAGAATTTGCCATACAGTTAGCTGCCATAATAATGTGATTGCTAGTTGTAGTGGAAAAAAGGTGGTTTTCATATCAAAACCACCTTTTGGAATGTTATTTTTAAATTAAAAACAGTTTACTGCATTAATCTAGATTATAGATAGAAGATCTAGATGGTGGCTTTATTGCCAGCATTTTTACTAACATAAAGATTGCGCGATGCGCCTAGACCGGCAAATAAGCATAATCCGGCAGCACCGATTAAGATAATAAGTGGCAACGTCCAGTTGTTAACCGCATCATGCAGAAAACCAAAAAGCATCGGCCCGAAAGCAGCGAGTAAGTAGCCTCCTGATTGAGCCATACCGGATAGTCTTGCTGCCTCGTCTGCATTTCTTGTACGAGAGCTGAAAAATATAAGAGCTAAGCAAAAAGTAAGAGCTCCGCCAATACCTAATATAATCATCCATAGTGCTGTAAGCTCTGTTTCTCCGAGGAATATTCCCAAAAGCCCTACCAAAACACATAGGGAAGCAGTGATAACTAATGGTCGTTGATTAGCCTTACGCCCAGCAAGTACAGAACCAACAAACGATGTAGGAAGAGATACCAGTTGGTAAAGGGAGAGCATCCATCCTGCTTTGCTTGAATCCATACCTTGATGCACTAAAATAGCTGGTAACCACGCAATCATGCAATAGAGTAGCATAGACTGTAATCCCATATATACTGTCACTTGCCATGCTAAAGGAGATTTCCAGAGATTAATCTTATTAATACTAGTACTATTTGCCTTAACGATCTCCATTTCATCTTTTTTTTCGTGGACGTCTTTGGCTTTTGTTCTAATGCCACTATGAACCGTTCTTTGAACAATAGATAGTTTTGTTTTCTTCGTATAATTTGAGGCATCCAGAGGACAATGGATAAGAAACTAAGTGAAGCCCAAATGCTTAAGGCTACTCCCCATCCTACTCCTGATTCTGAAGCAACGGGGACACTGATACCGGATGCTATAGCGCCAAAAAGGCCCATAGAAGCAGTATAGATACCCGTTATTACACCGACCCGCTCAGGAAATTCATGTTTTATTAAGCTGGGAATCAGCACATTACCTACAGAAATGGATAATCCAATGATTACTGTACCAAGAAACAGTCCTAAATCTCCAAACAATGAACGTAATATAATTCCCAAGGTCAGGAAAATAAGTGACCAAAAAAGCACTAACTTAGTGCCAAATTTTCGCGCCAAATTTGGAGCGAAAGGTGAAAATCCTGCAAAAGCGAATAACGGAAGTGTTGTAATCATACCCGCTAATGTATTTGAAATATGTAAGCTTCTACGAATTTCATCGATCAACGGACCAACTGCTGTTAAAGGTGCACGCAAATTTGCTGCAGTAAATGTAATTCCGATTATCAGTATTATTTGTATGGATCTTCTTGAATGTGGATGTGGTTTGGGTGTGTGTTCATTACGTAATTGATTCATTTATATAGTTTCTCCTTAAAATTATCATATGTTTATACTTGATTTAAATATTTCTTTAGAGCAAAAGTAGCTTCATCACTGATAATATGCTCAATTTTGCAGGCATCTTTACTTGCTGTTTGCTCATTAACATTGCAATAGGCAATTAAGAATTGTTTTATTAGCTGAAACTTAGCTATAATTATTTGGCCTTGTTTACGTCCTTCATCAGTGAGATGTATTTCCCCACCTAAGGGCTTAACAACTAATCCGGCCTCTTGCAATATAGCCACAGCATTATTAATGCTTGGCTTTGAAAATCCTAAATAAGCAGCAAGATCAATCGAACGTACCGAGTGTGTTTTTTCAGATAATTTATATATGGCTTTTAAATATTCTTCTTTTGAAGGACTAAGTTTTTTCTGTGAATAACGCCTACTTTGATACATCACTTATCCTCCTTGCATTAATTATAGATTAAAGCGTATTGGTGGCATACACTTTAGTATAATTCCTCATTTGTCTTATTTTTTTAGAGCCCATCAAATTTATTGTTTTCCAATTTGCTATTGGAAAGATTCGTTGGTGTAAATATCGGACATTCATATGGATAAGAACCAAAGAGAACGCATGAGGATAAAGAAGTATAGATAGCCCATAAACTCATTTCAGCAGTCCATAAACCTCTTTCATCAGCATCAAGTGTTTTAGGTTTATGCTTTCTCTTACTTACTTTACTATTATCAAAACTCAGAAATGACTTTAATAATGTTTTCTTTTTCATACTATTTCCTCCTAACTTAATTGTGATGAAAAAGCGTATAGCATACATACACATGTATAAAATTTTAATTGAAAAACTTAATTTTGCTTATTATGAATGAGAAAAATTTCAATTCACGTTTGGAGGCATTTTGTGGTTCATATCCAACTATATTTGACACAATAGAATGGTAGTTCACATAGTTAATATGAGTTTCTTGCTTTGATTATAGATAAAGGGTGTATGGTTGCCATATGCCTGGGGATAATTGTTTATATATTCACTTACATATTTTACTATTATCAGAAGTCATATCTGACCTCTGATAATTTTCTCTTTTTGATATTAGCATTTTCTAGCTTAAATTATAATGAAAATTAACATAGCAGCTATACACTTGCGTAAAGTATTTATTCATCAAAGTTTTCATTAAAAGATTTAACTTTGTTTATCATAGACGATAAAAAGTTTGACAAAAATTCTAATTCATATTCGGAAGCATTTTCTAGCTCATCTTCAAACATACTGTTTAAAATAGAATGATAGTACATATGGCTGCTATGAGCTTTTTTACCTTTTTCACTCAGGCTCAGCGAATATCTAGATAAATTAAGATTATCAATTTCCTTTACAACCAGAGCCTTTCTCTCTAGCTTTTTGAGGATTTCGGAAACAGACCCTTTTGTTACTCCTAGAATATCTGCTAATCCACCAACATGAATACCAGGATGTTCAGCAATGGCCTTTATTATATGAATTTCAGAGTGAAAAATCGGCACATCAGTTCCGAAATAGCGCGTCTTTTTATCAAGATCGATTAAGGAAAATGCTAAATCAAGAGAATCATATGCAATTTTATGTTTGTTATTTATATATCTATCCATGTCAATAGTATATGGCTGCCATACACTTTTGTCAAGTGACTGTTGAATTAACATTTCTTATATCGTAACAAAATGATATATAGTAGGCTAAAGGATAAAAAAGCCACTTTTGAAAAAAAGGCAAAAATGTGGCTGTGACATCATTTCTATAAATATTAAGCATGCATAAGTTCGTGTAAGTAAATTTCATGCATGCTTATATTTATATATTAATAGAAATTTAATATAAGTTTATATATCAGCAATTACTCTGCAAGAAAGTCCAGAAAAACCACTCATGTTTGTAGGAAAAGTATATACCGTAAAAGATTTTTTTAGTAATAAATCTAAGTTAACAAGATTTTCTTATAGACTCTATTCAGAACATATATATGGCATGAATAAATCAGATTTAATCCTGAATCTTCATACTTATTTCATTTTTACAATTAATTATAGAAATTATGCCATAGAGTAGTGTAGAAAATATACTATATCGATCTATATTTTTAGCTAATCTCTCATAAATTAAATAAAAATATTGTAGCATTTTAGGAGAAAATATTTTTAAAAATAGGTTTACAAATTTGCTGAAAAATAATATTTCATACATATAGAGGAAATATTATTTAAAGGAGATTGATTGATATGAGAGAGAGAAAATATGTCAAATTTAGAGTTGATATGTATGAGGATACTAAATTTAAAATAATAGATAGAAAACCTGAAAGAGATCTTATTAACTATATTTGGACAAGAGTTGTAATATTGGCTGGGAAAGTGAATAGAGAAGGCGATTTGTTTATGTCAAAAAATATTCCATATACAATTGAAACCTTAGCAATAGAGCTTAATAGGGATATTGATCAAGTTGAACTTGCACTAAAGGTGCTAATGGAATTAGAAATGATCGAAGTTATAGAACATAATGCATATAGGGTAAAGAATTTTGCTAAACATAAAAATATTAAGTTGAAGGAAAAAGTTGAAAGTAATAAGATATCAAATTCAGCAGAGATAGAAAAAGAAGAAGCTAGAAATGAAGAAATAAAAAGTGAAGAAAATTTAAAAAATGAAAGCACAATTGCTGTAAGTGAACATATAAACGCTGGAGATAATGTAGGTGAGAATGAGAGTAAATATATAAAAAGTGATGAGGTAGCTAACTTGGAAGATATGCATAAGGATATTAATAGTAATGAAGAAGATACAACTAAGGAAAAAGAGTCAAGTGATCTAAAAAATAACATCCATATTCCTGTAAAGGTTAAAAGAGGAAGGAGTAAAGGAAGAAAGAAGGAAAAAGCCTCAATAATTGAAGTTTTTGAAGGAGATATTATTGATGATGAAGTTAGTGGCTTTTTCGAAGAGGAGAGACCGTTAGGAAAAGATGAGCGCATTATTAAATCATTGACATTCGATTGATGAATGTGTTAAGGGTTTAGGTTTTAATCATAATATCAATATGTTTATATCATAAATTATTTTTATAGAAATTTATAAACCTAAAATTCATATGATAAATATACAAAATATAATATAAATATACAATCAGTTTTAATGCAAATTGATATAATAAGGCTAAATCGAAGATATTACTCATGAGTATAAAAATAAATAATTTATTTAAGGTGGGAAAGTTATATGTTAGAAAAGAATTTAAACGAAATCTTAAAGAAAAGGTTTAACAAGGTAATTAACGAGGCGAGTAACGAAGAAATCTATTTAGCATTATTAGAATTAACAAAAGGTACTATTAAAAAAAAGGGTGTTAATAAAGGTAAAAGAAAATTATATTATATTTCAGCTGAATTTTTAATTGGTAAATTACTATCAAATAACTTAATTAATTTAGGTCTTTATGAAGATGTTAAAGATGTTTTGACTAAGAATGGTAAGGAGTTAGCTGAAATTGAAGAAATTGAATTAGAACCTTCACTAGGAAATGGTGGACTTGGAAGATTAGCAGCTTGTTTTATAGACTCTATTGCAACTTTAGGACTAAATGGAGATGGTGTAGGACTAAACTATCACTTTGGATTATTTAAACAAGTTTTTGAAGATCATAAGCAAAAAGCTGTTAAGAATCCTTGGATAACAAGTGAAAGTTGGTTAAATAAATCTGATATTAAGTTTGAAGTTCCATTTGCAGGATTCACAGTCACTTCAACACTTTATGATATAGATGTAACAGGTTATGATGAAGAAGTCTCAAATAAACTTCGTCTATTTGATGTAGATACAATAGATGAAACTTTAGTTAAAGAAGGAATTGACTTTGACAAAGAAGATATTAAGAAGAATTTAACATTATTCTTATATCCTGATGACAGTGATGAGGCTGGACGCTTATTAAGAATATATCAACAATATTTTATGGTTAGCAATGCTGCACAATTAATATTACTTGAGGCAGATGAAAATGGGTATGATCTTCATAAATTACATGAACATGTTGTTGTTCAAATAAATGATACGCATCCATCTATGGTTATTCCTGAATTGATAAGGCTGCTTGGAGAAAGAGGTATCACTATGTCAGAAGCCATTGAAATAGTATCTAAGACTTGTGCTTATACAAACCATACAATATTAGCAGAAGCTTTGGAAAAGTGGCCAATAGCTTATTTGCAAAAGGTTGTTCCACACTTATTACCAATTATCAGAGAATTGGACAATCAAGTTAAACTTAAATTTAAAGATGAAAAAGTAGCTATTATAGATGAAGAGAAGAGAGTACACATGGCCCATATGGATATTCACTATGGATACAGCGTAAATGGAGTTGCAGCTCTCCATACTGATATCTTAAAAGAAGAAGAGTTAAAGCCATTCTATGATATATATCCTGAAAAATTCAATAATAAAACTAATGGCATAACCTTCAGAAGATGGTTAATTCATTGCAATAACAAACTTGCCAGCTATATTTCAGAACTTATCGGAGATGGATATAAGAAAGATGCTGCTAAGCTAGAAGAATTAGCTAAGTTCGTAAATGATAAGATAGTGTTAAGTAAGGTTGGGGAAATTAAAAAAGAAAATAAGATTGCACTAAAGGAATATTTAAAAGAAACTCAAGGAGTAGAAATTGATGAAAATTCTATCTTTGATATCCAAATTAAGAGACTTCACGAGTATAAGAGACAACAAATGAATGTACTTTATATTATTTATAAATATCTGGATATAAAGAAGGGGAATAAGCCAACTACACCAATAACAATGATATTCGGAGCTAAGGCTGCACCAGCCTATGTAATTGCACAAGATATAATTCATACTATTCTTTGTCTACAAGAAATAATTAATAATGATCCAGAAGTTAATAAATATCTAAAAGTTGTTATGGTTGAAAACTATAATGTGACTAAGGCTTCTAAGTTAATACCTGCCTGTGATGTTTCAGAACAAATCTCGCTTGCATCTAAGGAAGCATCAGGTACTGGTAACATGAAGTTCATGCTAAATGGTGCATTAACTTTAGGAACCGAAGATGGAGCTAACGTTGAAATTCACGAATTAGTTGGAGATGAAAATATTTATATATTTGGTGAATCTTCTGAAAAAGTTATCGAACATTATAAAAATGCAGATTATGTTTCTAAGGAATTCTATAAAAAGCCAGAAATAAAAGAATTGGTTGACTTTATCATAAGTGATAAAATGATAAAAGTTGGGGATGAAGAAAATCTTACAAGACTTCATAAGGAATTAGTTAATAAGGATTGGTTCATGACTTTACTCGATGTTGAAGATTATATCAAGACTAAAGATATAGTATTTAAAGATTATGAAGATAGAGAAGCTTGGAATAAAAAAGTATTAATTAATATCAGCAAAGCAGGATTCTTTTCTTCAGATCGTACAATTGCTCAATACAATGAAGACATTTGGAAGTTATAATTTATAAATAAAATAATAATTTAGTTTAAATGGGATCGATACCGGTTAGTACTAAATTCAACTGATAAGAAAGACTAAAAACTTGAAAGTTCAAGTTTTTAGTCTTCTTTTTATTAGAGTGAGTTTGTTTATTATCCAAAATTATTGTTTCTGTATTCAGAAGGTGAAACACCAGTAAATGATTTAAATACTTTATGGAAATGACTTTGATCATGAAAACCTAAGGTTAAGCCTATCTCTAAAATACTACTAGTTGTAGTTACAAGTAACACTTTAGCCCTATCTATCCTTATTTTTTTTGCATATTTCATAATAGTCATGCCCATATGTTTCTTAAAACAATCTGATATATAGCCCTCAGATAGATTTAATTCTCTAGACAATTTTTTCAATGAAATTTGGCTCTCGATATTAAGATGTAGGTGCTTCAAAATTCTATTTATAACAAAGTTATCTTTTACTTCAACGTCATTTATAAGGAGATTAATGTATGTATCTATCATTTGTATTTCAATAGTTTGTAAATCTTCTATAGTATTAAGAGTAGGAATTAAAGTATAGAATTTGTTATATATGGGATGAAGATATCTTGTTAAAATGCCATTTTCAACTATTTCTCTAGTATACATCGCATTCCAAATAAGCAAATCGTTTTTCTTATCTTGTATAGATATCTCATCGGAAATTTCGTCTAAGTGCTTTTTCTTAACTATTTCTAATATTTGTGGCTTTGCCCTAAGTTTTATTAAGAATGATATGTCATTATTAAAAATGTTCATATCTGATATAAATGAATTATCCAAGATAATTTCCTCCCCATATTCTAATATTATAAATGCATATTAAATATATACATATTATATTAAAAATATACAAGTATAATCAAGTATTAGTAAGTAAGGAAGATGTAATTAATTAATTAAAACATATATGGTAAAAAGGTGCAATTTTCGACTTGGTTTTATGATAAAAATTAATAATATTATAGTATATATGTAAAGAAATTGAACTCCCAGTGCGATAATAAAAAGAATATGTAAATTGTTATTGTAAAAATTAAGAGGGAAAATAATGTAAATAGATAACAGCTTTGATTAAATTAAATTGTTATTTATTCAATTTTATGAAAAGGGGTAATAGTAATGAAAACGGAAAAGCTTAGGGTTAATACTATTCGCAGCAAACTAGTTATTAGCTTAATGGGAATTTGTGTAATTCCTTTAATAATATTAGGTTATGGTGCTAATATACAAGCCAGATCAATTCTTAATGAAAAACTAAAATTAACAAGTCAGCAAACACTTTTAGAAGTAAATGATGGAATCAGTAATTATTTTGATGGATTTAGTAATATGATAATTATGATATCCACGGATTATAACTTTGTTAACAGTGATAAGAGTGAACAAGCAGCATACATACCAGAGAGTCTAAAGAATTTAAAAGAAAGTAATAGTAATATTTTCAGTTCATATTTTGCAACTACTGATGGGAAGTTTGATATATATCCTAACAGTAAAATGCCAGAAGGATTTAACCCCAAAGAAAGGCCTTGGTACAAACAGGCTGTAGATAATAAAGGAAAGGTAATAATAACTTTACCATTTATTGACGCTCAGACGGGAAAAAATGTTGTGTCTATTGCAAAGACAGTAGAAAGAGATGGAAAAGTCATAGGAGTTTGCGCTATGAATGTTTCCTTAGAGACACTTACAGAAAAAATAAGTACGAAAAAAATAGGAAGAACTGGATACGTTTTTATTTCTGACGTAGAAGGTAAAAATATGATAGCACATCCCAATAAAGATTTATTAGGAACTGATGCAGCATCTAAACAATCCTTTTGGAATGATGCTAAAACTAATGAAAAAGGATTTATAACGTATACCTTTAACAATGCAAAGAAGTTTGGAGTATATGAAACTAATAATATTACAGGTTGGAAATTAGTAGCGACGTTAGATGAAAAAGAGCTATCAAATGACACAAATTCAATATTAACTACAACTCTAATTATAGTAGTAGTTATATGTTTGATTTCTATAGTCTTATCTTTATTATTAAGTAAAGGAATAGCACATAATATTAAGAAATTAAAAGAAGTATTTGAAAAAGCTTCAAGTGGAGATTTAACTGTATCTATGACTTCATCCACAAAAGATGAATTTATGGATCTAGCTGATTCATTTAATGAAATGCTAAAGAATATTTCAGAGCTTATGAACAATGTAACTAAATCATCAAAAACAGTTTTGGAAACGTCATCGAATCTTGCAAGTATGTCTGAGGAAGTAACTGCATCTATAGGAGAGGTTGCAAAAGCAATAGAAGAGGTATCAGAAGGGGCAACAAATCAATCGCAAAATGCTCAAAATGGAGTTACAGAAATGAATGACTTATCTAGTAGACTAGATAAAATAAGTGTAAATTCTAATGAAATGGACAAACTATCAGCAAGCACCAAAGAATTAGGTGCTAAAGGATTATCTATGATAGATACACTAATAGAGAAATCAAAGAAAACTAAAATAGCTACAGGTGAAGTTGATAGCATAGTTAGAGATATGGATGAAAGTACTAGAAAGATAAATACTATATCTGAAACAATCTCGCAAATAACAGAGCAAACTAATTTACTGGCACTAAATGCAAGTATAGAATCTGCACGAGCAGGGGAAGCAGGAAAAGGGTTTGCAGTTGTAGCAGAGGAAATAAGAAAACTCGCGGAACAATCAAAATCATCAACAGAAGAAATCAAAGTTATTATTACAAATATCCAGAGTAAGTCTGATACAGCGGTTAAAGCGATTAAATCTACAGAAAGTGTAGTGACAGAGCAAGATTTAGCAGTAGGAAAGACACAGGAGATATTTAGCGAAATCCTTAGATCAATTGAAACAATGATAAGCAAGGTTGATGAGATAAAGACTTCTATTATTGATGTTGATGAGAAAAAGAAAAAAGCGGTATTAGAAATTGAGAATATATCACTAATATCACAGGAAACTGCTTCAGCTTCAGAAGAAGTAACTGCATCAACAGAGGAAATAACAGCAGTTATGGATAGATTCACAAAATATGCGGATGAGCTACAATTATTGGCGGAAAAGTTAGATGAAGAAATAAGTAAGTTTAAAATGACATAGGTAGAATTACAAGTTGAATTTGATGTAAGAATCTAATTCAACTTGTTCTTTATTTGTAGGAATAATAATGAATTAGAGTTAAAAGCATCCTAGATAATTTAATTATTTAGTGGTATCATTATATAGAGAATTTGTATATTGGAGGTATGATTATGAAGAGTTTAAAAGGAAGCAAAACAGCAGTAAATTTAATGAAATCATTCGCAGGGGAAAGCCAAGCTAGAACTAGATATACTTACTATTCTAGTATTGCTAAAAAAGAAGGGTTTGTGCAAATTGCGAACATATTCTTAGAAACAGCAGAACAAGAAAAGGAACATGCAAAAAGGTTTTATAAATTCCTTAAGGATGATTATGTTGACGAGCAGATAGAAATACAAGCATCTTACCCAGTCTCATTCCACGAAAGTACATTGAAAAACTTACTTGCAGCAGCTTCAGGAGAAAATGAAGAATGGACAGACCTTTATCCAAGTTTTGCAAAAACAGCTGAAGAGGAAGGATATCCAGAAATTGCAGTAGTTTATAGAAAGATAAGTGAAGTTGAAGCACGACATGAGGCTAGATATAAAAAACTAGCTAAAAATATTGAAGATGGAACAGTATTTAAGAAGGATGAAGTAACTCTTTGGAAGTGTGGCAATTGCGGATTTATATATGAAGGCAAAGAAGCACCAGTTGCATGTCCTGCATGTGCACATCCACAAGCATACTTTGAAGTATTTGTTGAAAATTATTAATATAGAAATCAAATAGACATGCATTGAGGGAACACTTATATTTAAGTTTAAATTAAGTGTTTCCTTTTTTGCGTTGGTATTTTTGAAAATTTAGACAGTTCATATTTACCGTGTTAAAATAAAAGAAGTATATAAAAATAAGACAGATGGTGAGTATATGATTAAAGCTAAATTAGAAAAGAATAAAAGTGGAAAAATAATATTTAAATTAAAAATAGATAGCGATTATAAAGAAAATATTTTATTTAAAAGAGCTATTATGGAATCAAAAGAAATTAAGGGACGATATCAATATGAAGTACCTTTAAGATTCTTTATTCCAATATGTAAAAATGTAGGTAGAGAGAATTTAGTATTAGATAAGAGATGCATATTATCTTATTTGGAATTCTCAGATTATTATGATGAAAATTATTATACAGATATAGATGCTACCGCAAAATATATGAAAAAATGGAGAGAAGAAGGTTGTCCTGATATTTATAGAATAACTATAGATAAAGATAGCTATGAAATAACAAAGGAGGTAGTCTTTAAGAAGCCTAAGGTAGTAATTAAGGACTTCAGTTTATAATATGTATTTTAAAAGAAAAATAAAAAGGAGTTATCTCAAATTAGAAGTAATTTGAGATGAAGCCTTTTTAATGCATTCTAGTATTATTGACTATAAATTACGCTTGCTATTATATTAGTAATTTCTAATGAATTGCTAGAGAGTAAAAATTCATGTATAGAACTTAGGTTTAAGGATTTAAGCAATAGCAAATCATTAGTATTAGCTTTGAAAATTTTATTGTTAATAGTAAATTTAAAGCTACCACTTACAACATAAAAACAAATGGCTATAAGTTCCTTATCTAATTGAACTTGATATTTGAATACACACTTTTTTCTAGGCGTAATATTTAAATGAACTAATTCACCATTATAATTCTCTCTTGTCATTAAGTTAAAAACAGAGGCTTTTCCATAAGTTTTTGTTTTCCAATCACCCATGAAGCTATCTTGTTCAAAGGCTTTTAGTAATTTCCTATACTTATTTTTATGATCAAGGGTTATTTTGCCTTCAGTAACCATAAATTTACGTGAAACATTTGTAAGATCGCTAAAAGTAGATTCCGGTATATCAATTTTAGCTATACCAAGTCTCCATAAGAAGTTCCGGCTTGCATAATCAGAATCTACTGGATATGTTATTAATTCTGTCGCCATTCCACCAGACCAAAATGTCGGCTTATAGCTCTTTTCTCTTATTAATTCAACATCGTAGTTCATAAATTACTCTCCCTTTATTTATCACATATTTTATGTTCATTATATTAAAAGATATATGTATAATCAATAAAGATAAGTACAATATAAAGCATAATTAATTTTACTACTATGTAAGGTTTACTATTTTTAGATATATAAAGAATAGACATAAGATGTTTTAGTAAGTAAAATTAAAATAATAAGTAAAGTGAATAGCTAGATAAAATATCTATAGATTTATTAATTTGAGAACAATATAAAGTTCATGATTGATATGAAGTATAATTATAGGAGTTGTTTGTATGGAAAGCTTTATTAATAAGAAAATACTAAGAAAAGAAATTTTAGATAAGCGAAAAAAAATAGATGCAACAGAAAAAGAAAAAATGGATGAAAAAATATTAGAAACAGTTTATAGTAGCGAGTATTATAAATTGGCAAAAAAAATTTTTGTTTATATATCGTTTGACACTGAAATAAATACAAGAGATTTTATAAAGGAATCTTTAAATAATAATAAAAGAATTTATGTTCCAAGGACGGAAATTAAAACTAGACTTATGGATGCAGTAGAAATTAAATCACTGGATAATTTGTTGGAGAGTTCATATGGAATACCAGAACCATCTATAAATGATCCATATATTGATCCAAACGAACTTGATTTAATTATAGTTCCAGGCGTAGCTTTTGACAGGCGTGGGGGAAGAGTTGGCTATGGAGCAGGTTTTTATGATAGATATTTCAAGAAAATTAACAAGGATAATATAAAAAGAATTACCAAATTAGCATTAGCATATGATTTTCAAGTACTTGATAAAGTTCCAACCAGTTATCATGATGTACCAGTAGATTACATTATAACTGAGAAAGAATTTATAAAGTTGGAATAATGTAATGGCGGATTAAAATAAACAGGGGGAATATATGGAATACATTGAAAGTAATTTTGGTTACCTAAAAGGAACCAAAATAGAAAAGTACTACAATGATCTGATAAAAGCAGAATTTTTATGCGAGTATTATCCAATAGTTACAAAGATTATTGTTAGAAAAGTAATGGAAATGCTTTTAAGAGATATAGCGCAGGACAGTGGAATGGATATGAATGTTTCTGCACTTACATTACTAAATGGTATTAAGTTAAAGTCTAATATTTCTTTTTCAGAAGAAATTTATAATAATATAGAGATTATATTGGCTAACGGGTATGAGAACATTTCAAAAAGAGATAGAAATAGAAAGATACCTAAACATCCAATAGAAATTTTAAAAATAGCTCAGAAGGTTCTATATTACTATTTGAAAGAAAAAGAAAATTTGATGCTAGATATAAAGAATTTAAGTTTTAGTGCTCCTAGTACTATAGAATATATGAAGAAAGAACTTTTAAAGATCAATAACGATATTGCTCAAAGAGAAAATTTAATCAATAATCTTAGGAAAAAGATTCTTGAGGTAGATAGTTCTCCAAAGCGAATAAGTGAAATAAATAACATCATAATATTAATAAAAGAAGAAAAAGCTTATTTAGAAGAAATCCAAGATATATTAAATAGAAAAGTAGAAATGCAAAATAAATGTGTATTGAATATGGAAACGGATTATAAAACATATGAAAAAAAGCTTAATGAAATGAAAATTAAGTTTAATGAGAATGAAGAACTTCTTCTAGAAAAAGAGGGGCAGCTTCTGAAGGCTGAGATACAAAATCAAGAATTGAAAATATCGACTGAGGAGTTAGATGACGAAGATGAATCAATAAAAAGGATGAAAGTATCACTGGATGAAGAATTAAGAATATTAAGACACGCATATGAAAGTTTATTAAACTTAACAGAAGAATATAATGATATTGTTGAAACAATAGAATTTTTATATGATAATGAGCTACGAAAAGAATTAGAAGCTAAAAAGAACAGTATTCAAATAAAAATAAACTTTGAAGATGCTGTATTTAATGAGAATATAATTATTTACAATAAAAATACAGTGGAGTATAAAAGAAAAGCGTTAATATTTAAAGAACTAGTAAATGAAAATATAAAACGAGAAATTAGGCATGAAAAATTTTATGATGGATTTTTAAGACTATCAGGAAAAGAGCTTAAAATCGTATATACAATCATTAATAATATTACTTCAAGTTTTAATTTGATAAGTAAACCTAAGGAATTATTGGGTAGATATAATGAAGATAAGTTTTTAGAATTACTAAATAGAAATTTAGAGAATTTAAAAAACATTAATGATAATGAAATAAAGCTAATTTTATATTATAAATTAATAAGTTTGTCAAATGCGCCTTATGGGAAGATATACAATAGAAGAAAATTTGTACAGACATTGGATTACATGGTAGATAAAGCTTATAGTCTTTTAGCCACTAAAAAGGATTTTAAAGCAAGAACAAAAAAGCTAGATGCAATAAATGAATATTATATGAATAGAACTATATCAGCATTAAAAAATAAAGGTTCAAATACACATATTACAGAAGAGCTTATAGAAAAGATTTATGATATAATCACAAAATTAAGACAAAGACCAGAAAATAAAGAGAAAAGGCTTTACTATGAAAAACTCGATTTAGATGTCATGACGGAGTCGGCCATTAAAGCAGCTATAAAATCTCAACCATATACATTTCTATATATGATAGCAGACTTAGCGAGCATTGATTCATATAAGGATATGTCTAGTATTATATTTCAAATTGAAAATTTAATTGAGAAAAGGTCTTTAATTAAAAATTTTTCTAATACCTATTTTATGGTTCTATTATATTTATCTAGCGATGCAATAGTTGTAAGCCAAAATCAGCAAGAAGAATTAGTACCATTAGCAGTGATGTTAATAACGAGTGTAAGTTTAGTCTCAGATAATGATTTTATAAATCTGGAAGGTTATAATGATTTGGCCAAGTTATGGAAACAAAAACAGCAAAAATATAACGATATCTGTATGAAGAAAGAGGAAGAGGAAAGTAGCTTAGCACTACTAATGAGAGAAAAATTAGAATTAGAAATTAACCAGAAAGAATTATCAGAAGCCTATGACTCATTATTGAGAAGGTATGGAAGCTACGAGAGTGAATTTAAAAATCTAGTTATGAATTCAGAAAAAAGAGTTCTCTTGCCATCATATTTTTACTATGATGATTTGTGCAATAAGAAAAAGTTAGCAGAAAAGCATATCAATGAATCAAAAAATAAAATCGGAACATTGAAAAGCATTTTTTCTATAGAGGTTTGGAAGGATCAAGCGAATAAGTTTATTAATGAATCCAATATGCTAGAAGCTGAAAAGTTGCTAATTAAAGAAGCAAAGCAAAAGCCTTACTTTAAAAAAGAATATTCAGTCTTCTTAGAATTAGAAGATCAAATTCAAAAAGTGAATGAATCTATGGAAAAAAATAAGGAGATGCTGAAAAGCAAAGATGCACTAGTTGATAATATAGGAAGTAAAATTATTGACTTGCAGAAGCAGTTAACTACTATGAAGAATGCGTATATAGACATAGAAGGTGGCTACTAAAAGGTTAATTGTAGATATATTATTATGATTTACTGAATATTATATTATTTTACAGAAAGAACATAAGCCTAGGCTCTGTAAAAAAAATTGTGTAAACTAAAAAAATGAGGATGCCTTATTTACAAGGGCATCCTCATTTTTTATATAAATTTTATAATTCTTTATTTTCTATTTCTTTAACGATTCTCTCGATAAACGCATCTAATTTAACAGCGCCTTCATCGTCATTCTTTCTGCTTCTTACAGATACTTCATTATTAGAAGCTTCTTTTTCTCCAACAACTAAAATGTAAGGAGTTCTTTCAAGTCTAGCTTCTCTAATCTTATAACCAATCTTTTCAGCTCTATAATCAGTTTCAACTCTAATACCTTTATTCTTTAAGGCTTTTGTAACTGCTTCAGCATAATCATTGTACTTATCAGAGATTGGTAATACTTTGGTTTGAACTGGAGATAACCATGTTGGGAAAGCACCAGCGTATTCTTCTATAAGCATAGCTAAAGTTCTTTCATAACATCCAATTGATGATCTATGGATTATATAAGGACGTTTCTTTTCTCCGTCTTTATCTACATAACTCATATCAAATCTTTCAGCTAAAGCAAAGTCAATTTGAACTGTGAATAAAGTATCTTCTTTACCATGAACATTTCTAAATTGTAAATCAAGTTTTGGACCATAGAAAGCAGCTTCATCATCAGCTTCAACATAATTGATATTTAAATGATCTAGGATATTTCTCATTGTATCTTGAGTTTTATTCCAAGCATCAGGATCATTGATGTATTTTTCGGTATTATTTGGATCCCATTTAGAGAATCTATAAGTTATCTTTTCAGCAATTCCTAAAGTTCCCATTAAATATTGAATTAATTCAAGTACACCTTTAAATTCTTCTTCCAATTGTTCAGGTGTAACAATTAAGTGACCATCAGCTAAAGTGAATTGTCTAACTCTTATAAGACCATGCATTTCGCCTGAAGCTTCATTTCTAAATAAAGTAGAAGTTTCACCGTATCTGAGTGGAAGATCTCTATAACTGTGTTGTTCAGCATTATAAATTGTATATTGGAATGGGCAAGTCATTGGCCTTAAAGCAAATACTTCATCGTCCTTTTCTTCATCACCTAATACAAACATACCATCTTTGTAATGATCCCAGTGACCAGAAATCTTATACAAATCGCTTTTAGCCATAAGTGGAGTCTTAGTTAAAAGATAACCTCTTTTTTCTTCCTCATCTTCAACCCATCTTTGAAGAAGTTGAACTATTTTTGCTCCTTTAGGCATTAATAATGGAAGTCCTTGACCTACATTTTCATCAGTTGTAAATAGTTTTAATTCTCTACCAAGTTTATTGTGATCTCTCTTTTTAGCCTCTTCTAAAGCTTCTAGGAAAGCATCTAAGTCTGATTTCTTTAAGAAAGCAGTACCATAGATTCTTGTAAGCATCTTATTTTTTTCATTCCCCTTCCAGTAAGCACCAGCACTTCTAGTAAGTTTAATTGCTTTAACTGATTTTATTGACATAAGATGAGGACCAACACATAAGTCTGTGAAATCACCCATTTTATAGAATGAGATTATTTCATTTTCAGGAAGATCGTTTATTAATTCAACTTTGTAAGGTTCATCCTTCATTAATTCTAAAGCTTCATTTCTTGGAAGCTCAAATCTAGATATTTCTGGATTTTCCTTAATTATTTTTTGCATTTCTGCTTCAAGTTTGTCTAAGTCGGCAGCAGTGAATGCACTTTCTCTATCGAAATCATAGTAGAAGCCAGTTGCAATTGAAGGTCCTATAGCTAACTTTGTTTCAGGGAATAATCTTTTTACGGCATAAGCTAAAACGTGAGATATGCTATGTCTTAGGGCATCTTTACCTTCTTGAGAGTCAAATGTGCATATGCTTAACTCAACATCTTCATTTATTTCTTTTCTAAGGTCTTCAACCTTTCCATTAACTATACCGCAGCAAGCATTTCTAGCTAAACCTTCGCTAATTGATTTGGCAATTTCATAAATAGATAAACCAGCTTCAAATTCTTTAATTGATCCATCTTTTAAAGTTACTTTTATCATTTTAAAACTCCTTTCAAATTTAAAAAAATTGTGATTCTGTGGCTTGTTAAATTTTAATAATAATATCGTTAAGAAAATTTATTACTAAAATCATACATTTTTGCAAACAAAAAAACCTCATCTCTAAAAATAGAGACGAAGTAATATCCGTGGTTCCACTCTAATTACCTAGAACAGACTGATTAAAATAGGCTAAATAAATGAAACATTAAAAACCTTTCTAAAAATCAGTTAAATAGGTCACTTGAATTTATCGTAACGCGATAATTACGGGCTTTATTAGAGCCACTCAGAGGTGGTTTTCAGTCTAAATTTATATAAGAATAATCGCACCAACATATTCTCTCTCTGAAAAATAAGATTTTAGCTTACTGTCCTCATCAACGTGTTTATTTATTATATTAATATTCTTAATTATAAGCACCTGATTTTTAGATGTCAACTAATTAACAAAAAAAATACAAAAGATATTAAGAATCTCAGAATATATTGGGTATTTTAACAAAATTATAATAAGGCTTTAACCTAGAATTTATTAAAATCAAATAAAATTTATGTATATTAGGTTGTATTTAGTATTTTTTTCAGGAGGTAAAGATGAATAGAAGTATTAAAAGTATAAAGGTTAAAATTATTATGTTCCTAATACCAATGTTATTAATTGCATTTATAGCTTTGTCGGGAATAGGATATAGATTTGCAAGTAAGTCATTAAAAGAGAGTAACTTAAATGTAATGGAAGAAATGACGAAAACTGCTGCATCACGAGCAGATGATCAAATAAAAAGTGAGATTAGGAACCTTGAAGTAATTGCAAGCAATCCGATAATAACGGATAAGAATGTACAAATAGAAGAAAAAATTCAAATACTTAAACCAGCATTGAAAACAGTTGGACAATTAGAAATGAGCATAAGTGATAAAGATGGAAATTCAATAGATACTTTAGGAAATAAGAAATCAATAAAGACAACACAAAGTTTCATGAAATCAATAAATGGTGAAAATTCAATAACCAATCCGTATATAGATCCAATCACAAAGAAAAAAGTCATATCATATTCAGTACCTATCAAGGATTCTTCAAATAGCATTATAGGAATTATTACCTCGATAAAAGATTGCAAAGATTTTGCTTCTTTAAACAAAGAAACTAATTTTTTGAAAACGGGAAATTTATTAATTGTAGATAGTAATGGTAATTTTATAGTTTCAGAAGATGAGAGCTTGGTAAATGAGAATAAAAATATAACCAATATGACATCTGATAAAGAAAATTTACAAGATCTAAATAACATAGGAAAAAGTATGACAATTGGGACTCAATCTGGAACAGGAAAATATACTTATGAGGGTAAAGAAAGATATATATCATATAGCCCAATAGGAAAAACAGGTCTTGCCATAGGAATCACAGTAGAAGAAAAAGACCTACTAAGTGCATTAAACAGTTTAGCTTTCATTGATATTATAGTGACTGTTATTATGACGCTACTAATATTAACTATTATAATAGGCTTCACAATTATAGTTGTAAACAGGTTACTTGGGGCAAAATATTATGTAGATAGTATTGCTAAAGGTGATTTTTATACTAAAGTTGATAATAAATATACTAAAGGTAATGATGAAATAAGTGAAATATGCCTAAGTGTAAGCCAAGCTAAAGAATCAGTAGGAAAAATGATAGAGGCAGTAAGAGAGGATTCAAATATAGTTAGAGAAGGTTCTGTATCATTAAATCAAATTTCAGAAGAACTATCAATTCTTACAGAGGAAATATCAGCATCCATAGGAGAGGTTTCTAATAACACTAATAAACAAAGCCATGACTTTGTACAAATAAGCACTAAGCTTGAAAACTTTGGTGAAAATATAACTGAAGTTAAGAATAATGTTCATTCGATTAATGAAGATATTGCAATAATCAATGATAAATCTTTAAAAGGAACTAAAGACATAGAAGAATTAGACGGTGGAATTATAAGTGTTAATGATAGTTTCGAAAAGTTTTTAATCAGTATAGAGTATATACAAGGTGACATGAAAAATGTTAATGGGATCACGAATATTATAAATGGAATATCTGAACAAATAAATCTTTTAGCATTAAATGCAGCAATTGAAGCAGCTAGTGCAGGAGAAGCAGGACGAGGGTTTAGCGTAATAGCATTAGAAGTGAAAAAGCTTTCAGACAAAAGTAAGGAGTCTGCACAGAATATTTATAAGATAATAAATAGACTTATAAATATAATAAATAAACTTGTAGAAGAGTCTAAAAATATGGAGAGTGAGTTGCATGAGCAGAAGGAAATGATTTATAATGCATCAAGTTCATTTTCAGAAATAGCACTTCTAGTTAAAGAAATAGCTCCTAAAGTATCTAATATAGATAGTGTGTTTAATAATATTAATCACAGCAAAGATTTAATAGTTGAAACTGTATATGAATTATCAGGAGAAATAACAGAGACATCAAATTCCTTGGAACAAGTAACGAATTCATCAGTGCAGCTTGCACGACTTGCAGAGAAAGTTAACAGTAGTTCTGATATTTTACTAGATAGAGCAGATGATTTGCTTCAAAAAGTTAATCAATTTAAAATCAAAGAAGAAGATTTAGCAAGAGATACTAGCATATCTGAACAAAATTCAAAAGCAAATAATCCATATGAAGAAAAATCATATTCCAGTGGGGGAGGAGGGTTAGACACTAAGAATAAGAGGTTAGAAAAAACGAATTTATTGAATAAGTTTGAAGACTCAATAGATAGTGATCAATATGAAAGAAATCTAGATCTTGATTTGGAAAAAGAATTAAAGGAACTATCAATGTTACCAGAGGAAGAAATTAAATTGGAATTTAGCAATTATGGGACAAGTGATCTGGATTTATCACTTGCAGAACACTTTGTTGATTTAAGTGTATCTCCGCTAGAAAAGTTGGAAGTAGATACATCAACTAAAGATTTTGGATGGGGATGTTCGAAGATAACAGAAATTAAAGAATATATTAAGCAAAAAGATGAGGGAGAATGCCCGGAGGATGATTTAGGAAGATATAATATATCATAGTTTGTTATATAAATATGTTTAAAAAATTATTATAAATGCATAAAATTTGATATTGATTTAATATATTGAATAGATGTATAATATTGGTATGCAGATGTGGCGGAATTGGCAGACGCACTAGACTTAGGATCTAGCGCCTTTTGGTGTAAGGGTTCGACTCCCTTCATCTGCACCAATAAGCGGGAATGACTCAATGGTAGAGTGTCACCTTCCCAAGGTGGACGTTGCGGGTTCGAGCCCCGTTTTCCGCTCCATTAAGAATATAAAGATTAAATTAAAATAACAAATATCTAAAACAAAAGTTTGTTTTAGATATTTGTTATTTTAATTTACACATGGTTACTAAGATAAATTTAATTATATAAACATAATAAGTTAATAATTGTCTTCAATTAATTTGTCTAAAGTTAAGTTGACAATCATTTCTTCAGAGTAAAATTTTTCACCCATTATTTTAAATATTACTTCTGATTTTTTATAACCTTCTTTATAAAGCTTTAAATTTCTTGTAATTCTTTTAAGAGTGTTTCTAGGTATATTTAATTCTAATGCTAGCTCCTTAAAAGAATAATAATCTTTTTTTAGCATATCGTATAATTTATTTTGAAGATCTAACTTATATCTATAATCAACTTCTTTGGATTGGTGGGGACCATATTTTCCTCTATGATGGGAAGGACATAAATATTTATAATTTAGTTCTATATCAAAGCCACCTTCACTTCTGTGAACAATATGATGTATATCAGCTTCGGCATTACATATTTCACATAAAGACAATTTTTAATCCTCCTTAGAATCTACCCTATATAAAAATATATTAATTATTAAAATTTATTTAAATTAAAAAAATAATAGAATTCTTAATATAATAATATGATAACTGTAAATAACTTGACATTTAATATTATAAAGTAATAAATAAGAAATATCAATTTGAATATCTATAATAAAAGTCTAAAATTTTGTAATAAAATAATAAAATGGGGATAATATATTAATATGTATATATTAAACAAATTTATCCAAGAATAAACAATTATGAGATAAATGAGTTATAATATAATTAGAACACAAAAGATAACTATTAATAATATATTTTATAAAATATTAGTTGGGAAGGTGAGTAAAGTGTGGGAAGTTTATAATTCATTTAATTATTGGGAAAACGTTATCAGCAAGAATAAGACAATAAGAGGACATATGTTTATGCAGAAACCACCAACAGAAAGAAGTATTTATTTTCATACCCTTATATTCGGAAACAATAATGGTATAAACAATATATGGGGATATTTCCCCAATAGAAAGTGTTTGATTGGGTATCTTCAGTATTCGTTCTTGCAGGAAGCTTTTTATAAGTGGATATATGGAAAAGAAAAATTAATTACTAGGATTCCACATTTAACTGTTGATAAGATCATTCGTGAGGGAGAAAAACTAAAGAAAATAGACAAAGAAGTTGCAAGTAATATGAGGAGAGACTATGATTTCTTAAGTACTTTATGGCATCTTCCATCTGAAAAGGCTCAAGCTAGGTTAGATAAATTCCCAGCAGAGTTTAACAAGAAGTGGATGGGGGATAACACAGAATTTTTATATATAAAAATTTTCAAGACTCCAGAGGAGCTTGGAGAATTTGTAATTTCCTCTTCGTTATTAACAAATACAAAAGAAGAATTAGAAAATAGAATAGGTATGTCTATTAATGAGTGGGAAGATATTTGTAAGAATGCAATAAGTGATCCTAATAAAGGGGAAGTATTCAGAGAGATTCTACTAAAGAAATTAAGTGAAGTATTTTAGCAAGTTAATATATAATTTAAGGAGATATAATTAGCAGATTCCAATCTGCTAATTATATCTCCCTTTTAATTATAAAGTACTATAAACTTTGAAAAGTATATTTCTAAATTATACTTTCAACAGAAGAAATGCTTTGAGAAGAAATTCCAAGCATTTCGCCAGTAAAACCAAGGCCTTCTTCAGTAGTAGCCTTAATATTTATTTTATTAATATCTATATTCAGCGCAATTGAAATGTTCTTTCTCATATTCTCAATATGAGGCAGCATTTTTGGCTTTTGAGCTATTATTGTAGCGTCTATGTTGTTTATGGCATAGCCGGACTTAAGAAGCAATTTACCTGTTTCTTCAAGAAGTATGATACTAGATATGCCACTAAATCTATTGTCTGTATCAGGAAAATGTTTTCCTATATCGCCAAGAGCACAAGCGCCCAATAAAGAGTCTATTATAGCGTGGATAAGAACATCTGCATCGGAATGACCTAGCAGCCCCTTCTCATATGGAATTTCTACTCCTCCTAAAATTAATTTTCTGTTTTCAACTAATCTATGAACATCATATCCTAATCCAATTCTCATATAATCACCTCATATGTGTTTTATTATTTTACTATTTTAACATATTATGAGGCTTTTTATATAAATAATTATACTAATTTAAAATACGTCTACGTTTATTTGTGGACATGTTGTTCAAAGAACTTGTCTTGGTTTTAATATAAAATTTAATGTTAAACCAAGAAATAAATCTATTTATATGAAAATGTATAAAGGTTATTCTACGTCTTTTTACAAAATCTACATATATAATTTTTCCTCTCATTAATAATCTCCAAAATATTGCTTTTAAATTAAATTTAGATAAAGAAAATTTTATAGATAAATAGCTTTATATGCTATAATATCATAGTATGAAGAACTTATACAAAGGGTTAATATTTTAAAGAGGTGTTAATTTTATGGAGAATTTGGGCTTTAGTAAAGACAAATATGTATTTTCATCCATGCCGTCAATGTTCTTAATAGGAGATACTGCGGAGGATATTAGAAAAAAACAGATATCTTTATTTATAAATGAATTAAGCTCATATAATGTTTTACTTAAAGATTTAGTAAATTTTCCAATTAAAGAAGCTGACAGAAATATAGCTTTAAATATAGCTTATTATATAGCTAGTGATGAGGATTTACTAAGAATAATCAATGAAAAGAGAGCTTTACCTATAGCTAAAATAAGTAAGTTAACTAGGATAAAATCTGAGATTATAAATAAATTTAGGGACTACATAATAGCTTATTGTATTATAATAACTAATTCAAATTATAAATTTATTCAAGATTATCTAAGAATAAAATTAAAAGAAGATAATCAAGTTGTAAGCATTTCAAGTAAAAATCAGCAACTATATAAAGGAATAGTAATAAAAGCTTTTAAAAATTCTGCATATATATTAACTTCAAAAGGAGAATTTTTAAAGATAAAGACTCCTAATAAATCAAAGGTTGGAGATGTATGTGAAGGAAAAGAAAAGAAAGGAATTAGGGGGTACAAAATACATATATCAATATTACTATTTATATTAATATTGATTGGTAGTGGTATAACTATTGAATATAGGACAACACAGAGCATAATAGTTATAGAAACAACTTCTAATATAAAGATTCATATTAATAAGTTTCACAAAGTTATATATGCCTATTCGCCTACAGATAAAGGAAAAGAACTTATAGGAAATATTGATGTTTTGAATAAAGATGTTGATGGGGCTATATCGGAGATATTTGAATACGCATTGGATAATGAAATGTTAGATTTAAGTAGGAAAACATTAATAACAATTAATGGACAAGCTTTAAAATATGGAGAGCTTACTAAAACAAATAAATTTATATACGAACATAATATACCTATAGCTATAAATAATGCAGGAAATCAACAAAAACTACCTAAATATTCAACTGAAGATAGCAAGGAAGAAAAAAAATAACTCTTTATTTAAGAGTTATTTTTTAGTTTGTGCTAAAACTTCCTTAAAAGTATTCATATCATATTTTGAGCTAATATAAATTCTATCAAGTTTAAGAATATTATCATCTCTATCAGAGAGCCCTCTCTTAGTAGTAAATGCTAACGTATAACCTGAGTTTTTAGCTGCGATAACACTATCATCATTAAAATCTCCAAATGGATAGGCAACAGCTTCAACTTTTTTTCCTGTTATTGATTCCAAGGTTTCTTTTGATTCCTTCAATTCGCTTAATTGTTTATCATATGGAAGCTGGTTAAGCTTAGGGTGATTAACAGTATGGCTTTCTATATCTATTCCGTAATCAGACATTTCTTTTATAGTTTCTTTTGATAAATAATAGGAACCATCTAGATCTGATGTTATACAAAATATTGTTGCTACCATATTTAGATTTTTCAAAATTGGAAAAGCGTTGTAGTAATTATCCATATAGCCATCATCAAAAGTAATAACTATGCTCTTCTCAGGAATTTGGGAATTGTTTAATAAGTAGTTTTTTAGTTCATCTAAAGTTAATGTTGTATAACCCTGATTTTTTATGTACTCAAGCTGCATTCGAAGATTTTCTGGAGTTATTGTAACCTCATTTTCAGCTGGTTCTCTTACGGAATGGTAATATAATACGGGAACTCCTCTATTGTCAGTAATTAAGTTTGAATTATTAAAAGATCTTTCGTTTTGAATTGTGTTTTGTTCTATGTTGGGAGGATCTTTCTCTAATCCATTTTTAGATTCAACATGATTTTCATCAATACTTGTATTATCAGAACCATGATTAGAAGCTATAGAATTTTTATAAGATATATTGTGTGTTATTAGGTAAAAAGAAAACATTACAAACAATAAGCTAAATATCAAAATACTTAAGGAAGTTTTATTTTTGAAAAATCTTTTGTAAGAAATGTTCCTTGATGGTAAATTTCCTTTTAACATGTTGTTATTATTCACCTCCTTGTAATTAAAACAAATATAATTTTCTTTTATAATTATACCCTAAACTTAAAGAAAAACTACAAGACCTAATATAAGTAATTTGTGATATATATTCTAATTAAAATTCTGAATCTCAGCCTTAATTGAACCATTAGATTACCAGGGGGGTAAATGTAAATTTATTATAGCAAAATATTATATAAAAAATTTATTTTTATAGAGTTTGAGCGGAATAACTTATTGAAAAAAGTAGCATAATATAAAAATAGTACAACTTACTAACATTATCCACATTGGCTTGTGGATAAAATGTTATAAAGCTGTTAACATACATAATTTTACATGTTGGTTTTGTGGATATAAAATATATTATGTCGCAAAATGCATAAATCAGGGAGGCGCTAAAATGGGTATTATAGCTAATATAACAGGGCTATTAATAGTAAGTTCAATGTTATCCACCGCTTGTCCACAGGAAATGTTTATAAGTAATAAAATGCAAAGTGAAAGTAAATTTAAAATTGTGGATAAATCTATAACTAAAAATCTAAATTACTTAAAATTAGACATAAATATGCCTCAATTAGTAGGCGGAAATGATGAAAAAAGAATAAATTTGATAAATAATGTAATTAGTCAAGATATTTTGCCAAGAGCTGAGGAGTCTGAAAAAACAGCGAAAGAATACTTCGGAGAAAAGGGACAAGAAACTCCAAGGTTTCCATATGAAATTTATTCAAGATACACAACGTCAGAAGATAATAATCAAATTCTTAGCTTATATAATGACTATTATGAGTTTCTTGGAGGAGCTCATGGTATGACAACAAGGACTTCATATACAATAGATAAGAAGAAAGAAGCTTTACTAACTTTAAAGGAATTATTCAGTGAAGGATATAATTATTCTGACATAATAAATAAAGAAATAGAAAATCAAATAAAGAAAAATCCAGAAAATTATTTTGATTCAGGTAATGCATTTAAGGGTATTAGTGAAAATCAAAGTTTTTATATAAGAGACGGTGACCTGGTAATATATTACCAGTTGTATGATATAGCGCCATATGTATTTGGAATTCCTGAATTTAAAATTCCCTTAAAGCTATTTGATAAGGATTTTGTTTATTATAAAAATTGGGATTCGGGAAGCAAGAAGTAGGATAACAATTTTAATTAGATAGGTCATTAAATCATAAGCTAATTGACATCTCATGATCAACTTTAACTTATAGACTTAAAATAGATAGTAATAAATTATAGAACAAATTTAAATAAAAGACATATATATAGAAATTAAATCATAGCAATTCATAAAAATATACCATATAGGATTATATTGTCTATCCTGTATGGTATATTTTACTTAATACTATGATTTAACTTATTGTTACTAATATTTTTTAATTATTATAGGCACTAGTGTTTTGATTTCCTCTAAATCCATAGCCATCTGATATTATTCTGCCTATTCCAGTTACTTTACCAGTTATGCATCCTCTGCAGTGTGCAGGTGTATCGCCTGTACATATTTTGCCTGGATATAATGCATAAAGCTTTCTATATTCACCTTCAGTAACGTTAGGCATTACAACATTAGCACCGCTTTGAAGTGCAACTATTCTTCCGTTTGGAGTTAAAGATTCCATTGCAGTTGTTGCAGGAATATTTATATCAGGAAGTATTAATCTGGTTAAAGCCATAACCTTTAATGCTAGAGTAAGATTTCCGCCTTGAGCATCCTTTAAAGGTGTATCTTCATTTGGTATAAATGGACCTATACCAATCATATCTGCATTAATTTCTTTAAAGAAAAGTATATCACTAGCTATAGATTCTAATGTTTGATTTGGTAGACCAACAAGAATACCACTTCCAACTTCATATCCTAAGTCTCTTAAATTTTTTAAACAATTCAATCTTTCCTCGAAGCTCATGTTAGGATCCATATCTTCATAAAGTTTCTTATCAGTAGTTTCAATTCTTATTAAATATCTATCAGCTCCAGCTTCTTTAAATGCCTTATATTCATCATAAGTTTTTTCACCTAAGCTTAAGGTTAAAGCGACGTTTAATTTCTTTATCTCTTTTACTATGTTTGTCATTCTTTCTTTAGTAAAATAATCATCTTCTCCACCTTGAAGCACAAGTGTTTTGTAGCCATAGCTAACAGCTTTTTTAGCAAAGTCTAGAATCTCTTCTTCAGTTAATCTATATCTTTCAAGATTTTTATTGTCTCTGCGTAAACCACAATAAAGGCAATTTCTTTTGCAGATATTTGTAAATTCTATGAGCCCTCTTAAATGAACATAATCCCCTAAGTATTTTTGACGTACTTCATCAGCGGCTTTAAATAATTCTTCATTTATATCATCGTTTTGTAGTAATTCAAGTATTTCATCTTTATTTAAGTCATGTGTAATTTTAGCTTTTTCAATAATTTTATTCATAGTTCCTCCTAAGTTAAAAGAAATTAATAGCTAACTGATATTAGTATACTATACAATCTAACAACATAACAACATAGTAGTTTGTGTAAAATATGACATTCATCATAACTGGCTATTATTGGGGCAATGTTTTTTTTAGGAATCAATTAATCTGCAGAAGATAGTTTTTATAGGGCTTATAATAATAGGAGTCATAGGATTAAATTTAACGTCTACAATACATTAATATCAATATAAAAGAAGCCTTGTTATAGACATGTAGAATAGGAAAAAGAATAACCTATTCTATCATGTCTATTATTTTACGATTTTTAGAAAATAATAGCATGAGATATGGATATGTACTTTGTTTTAATTGCAAATGAATATATAATTTATATTTTTATTAGATACCTTAGCAATTATTTTGATATGGGATAAATTAAATATTATTTTCAGGATAAACTATACACAGTTTGTTTATAGTAAGTAAAACTAATATACAAAAGTAATTTGAGTATAAAAATTTAGAAAATAATTTTGGAGGTAGAAAATGAGAGTTACAAATCCAGAAGAATTGACAAAAAGAATAGAGCAAATAAGAGAAGCTCAAAGAGAATTTGCAAAGTTTTCCCAAGAGGAGGTAGATGAGATATTTAGACAGGCAGCTATGGCAGCTAATGATGCAAGAATTACCCTTGCTAAAATGGCAGTAGAAGAAAGCGGCATGGGAATAGTAGAAGATAAAGTAATAAAAAATCACTTTGCAGCTGAGTACATATATAACCAATATAAAGATACAAAGACCTGTGGAGTTATAGAGAGAGATGAAATGTTCGGAATAACTCATATCGCTGAACCTATAGGGGTAATAGCTGCAATCGTGCCAACAACAAACCCAACATCAACAGCTATATTTAAAACATTGATTGCATTAAAAACAAGGAACGGAATAATTATAAGTCCACATCCTAGAGCAAAGAATTCAACTATAGCAGCAGCAAAAATAGTTCTAGAGGCAGCAGAAAGAGCTGGTGCACCAAAAGGAATAATTGGATGGATAGATGAGCCATCAATAGAATTATCCAGAAATGTAATGGCTGAATCAGATATTATATTAGCCACTGGAGGTCCAGGAATGGTTAGAGCTGCTTATTCATCAGGAAAACCAGCTATTGGAGTTGGAGCAGGAAATACTCCAGCTATAATTGATGATACAGCACATATAAAGATGGCTGTAAACTCAATTTTACTTTCTAAAACTTTTGATAACGGAGTAGTTTGCGCATCAGAACAAAGTATTATAGCTATGGAATCAGTATATGATGAAGTTAGAAAAGAACTAGATGAAAGAGGAGCTTATATACTTAAAGGTGATGAGGTAGATAAGGTTAGAAGTATAATATTAGATTCAAAGGGATCTTTAAATTCAGAGATTGTTGGTCAATCAGCTTACAAGATTGCAAAGATGGCTGGGGTTGAAGTATCTGAAGCTGTTAAAGTATTAATAGGTGAAGTTGAATCACCTGAATTAGAAGAACCATTTTCACATGAAAAATTGTCACCAATATTAGGCATGTATAAAGCTAAAACTTTTGATGATGCACTAAGATTGGCTTCAAGAATGATAGAATTAGGTGGATTTGGTCATACATCAATACTTTATACAAATCAAGTGGAATCAGTGGATAGAATAGAGAAGTTCGGAGTAGCCATGAAGACTGCTAGAACTTTAATAAATATGCCTGCATCTCAAGGTGCAATCGGAGATATATATAACTTTAAATTAGCACCATCATTGACTCTTGGCTGTGGATCTTGGGGTGGAAATTCAATATCGGAAAATGTAGGCCCTAAGCATCTAATTAATGTTAAAAGAATTGCTGAGAGGAGAGAAAATATGCTTTGGTTCAGAGTTCCAGACAAAATCTACTTTAAATTCGGATGTCTTCCAATTGCTTTAGAAGAATTAAATGCAATGAAGAAGAAAAGGGCATTCATAGTAACAGATAGAGTATTATTTGATTTAGGTTATACTCATAAGATTACAGATATCTTAAGTGAAAATCATATAGAATACAAGATATTTTCAGATGTAGAACCTGATCCAACATTAAAGGCTGCAAAGTTAGGTGCAGATGCAATGAGAGATTTTAATCCAGATGTTATTATAGCTATAGGTGGAGGATCGCCTATGGATGCTGCAAAAATTATGTGGGTAATGTATGAGCATCCAGATGTTAGATTTGAAGACTTAGCAATGAGATTTATGGATATTAGAAAGAGGGTATATGAATTCCCTCCAATGGGAGAAAAGGCAATTTTAGTTGCAATTCCAACATCAGCAGGAACTGGATCAGAAGTAACTCCATTTGCAGTTATAACAGATCAACAAACAGGAGTTAAGTATCCACTTGCAGATTATGCATTAACTCCTAATATGGCTATAATAGATGCAGAACTTATGATGAGTATGCCTAAAGGATTAACAGCAGCTTCAGGGATAGATGCTTTAGTTCATGCAATTGAGGCCTATGTTTCAGTGCTAGCGTCTGAGTATACAAATGGGTTAGCTCTAGAAGCAATAAGATTAACATTTAAATACTTACCAGATGCATATAATGGAGGAACTACAAATATTAAAGCTAGAGAAAAGATGGCCCATGCATCTTCTGTAGCAGGTATGGCCTTTGCTAATGCATTTTTGGGCGTATGCCACTCAATGGCTCATAAATTAGGTGCATTCCATCATGTACCTCACGGAATAGCAAATGCATTATTAATAGATGAAGTAATTAGATTTAATGCAACAGATGCACCTAGAAAGCAAGCAGCATTCCCACAATATAAATATCCAAATGCAGGATGGAGATATGCTAGAATAGCTGATTATCTAAATCTAGGAGGAAATACAGAAGAAGAAAAGGTTGAACTATTAATCAAAGCAATAGATGATTTAAAGGCCAAAGTTGGAATACCAAAAAGCATAAAAGAATTTGGAGTTTCAGAAGAAAAGTTCTATGCATCAATGGATGAAATGGTAGAACAGGCTTTTGATGATCAATGTACAGGTGCAAATCCAAGATATCCTTTAATGAGTGAAATTAAAGAGATGTACATAAAATCGTATAATGGCAGTAGTAAGTAAAAACTATAAATAATAGAAGAAAAGGAGCTGCATCAAAATAATTAAGTAATTTTGATACAGCTCTTTCATTAATTTAATTATATAATATTAAAGGTATTTTATGCAGCCCTCATAGTTGAATCATTAACGTCTCTATCTCTATTCTTTTCATTTTTTCTTTCAATAAAATCTCTAACAACCTTAATAGTTTGTATTATTAAAGTTGGAATGAAAGCAAATAAGTGAACTAACATTAACTCATTAGTAGTAAGTGGAGTTATTTCAAATAATCCTTGAAGTGCTGGTATAAGTAAAACTGCATTTACAAGTACAACACCTGATATAAAGGCAATCCAACTAAATTTATTATTAAAAACTCCAAGGGCAAAGATGGATTTTTTGCCTCGGCAGTTAAATCCGTGGAATAATCTAGCTAAACATAAGGTACTAAATGCCATAGTCATTGCAAGCCCATGGCTTCCAGTAGCTAAACCAATATGATAAGAAACCATAGTGAATATTCCAATCAGCAAACCTTGACTACAAATATCTATTATAAAATCTTTAGTTAAAATAGATTCTTTGGCATCTCTAGGTTTATCTTTTAAAACATCTTTTTTAGATTTTTCCATACCAATTGCTATAGCAGGTAAACTATCTGTTAATAAGTTTATGAATAATAAGTGCACAGCTGCAAATGGAACAGGGAGCGCAAATATTGATGAATATAGTACTGCAAGAATTCCAGAAGTATTACCTGAAAGTAGGAATTTTATTGAATTCTTTATATTAGCATAGATATTTCGCCCATTAGTAACTGATTTAACAATAGTAGCAAAGTTATCGTCTGTTAAAATCATTGAAGCAGCATCTTTTGAAACTTCAGTACCTGTTATACCCATTGCAATACCAATATCAGCTTGCTTTAATGCAGGTGCATCATTAACACCATCTCCAGTCATAGCTACAATTTTACCTTTGTTTTGCCATGCTTTAACTATTCTTATTTTATGTTCTGGAGATACTCTTGCGTAAACGGAAATGTGCTTTAATTTTGAGTTGAGTTCGTCATCGGACATTTTATCAAGCTCCAAGCCTTCTACAGCTAAGTCACCATCTTGCAATATTCCAATTTCTTTAGCAATAGCAGAAGCTGTAATCTTGTGGTCTCCAGTAATCATAATTGGTTTAATAGAAGCTTTAATACAGTCACTAACAGCTGCTTTAGATTCTTCTCTAGGTGGATCAATCATTGAAATTAAACCTAAGAAAGTATAATCATATTCATCATCTAAAGTGAGTTCTTTATTTTCATTAAGCTCTCTATAAGCAAATGCTAAAACTCTTAATCCTTGGGATGATAATTCTCTATTAACATTATTTATATTGATATTATCATTGTTAGTGAAGTGTGTTACTCCAGCTGAAGTTTTTATCGAAGTCACCCTATCTAGTAATACATCAAGAGCACCTTTAGTAACCATTATATATTTTCCATTAATCTTGTGAAGAGTACTCATTAGTTTTCTATCAGAATCAAAAGGAATCTCTTTAAGCCTCGGGTAATTATTTCTACATTCAATTTCATTTAAGGAGTATTTATGCCCTAAGTTTACTAAAGCAACTTCTGTTGGATCTCCTATCTCAGCACCATCTTTTGAAGTAGAATCGTTACATAGTACAGAGCTAGTTAAAAGGAAATTTGAATCAGAATTTTTGAAATCTATTTTAGTACTATCAATTAACTTATTATCAACGAAAATCTTTTTAACAGTCATCTTATTTTGAGTTAATGTACCAGTTTTATCAGAACAAATAACAGATACACATCCAAGGCCTTCAACAGCTTTTAGCTTTTTAATGATAGCATTCTCTTTGGCCATTGATTGTGTACCTATGGCAAGAACAATTGTAACTATAGAACTAAGCGCTTCAGGAATAGCGGCAACAGCAAGAGCAACAGCAAACATTAATGAATCTAATAGATCAATACCTCTATGCATACTTAATCCAAATACAATAACACAGATACCAATTATCCCAAAGGCTAACTTCTTAGAAAACTCATCCAAGGAAATTTGAAGCGGGGTACTTTTTTCTTGAGTTTCTTCCATAAGAGTAGCTATTTTACCAAGCTCAGTATTCATACCAGTATTAGTTACAAGAACAGTAGCACGTCCATAAGTGACTAGTGAACTAGAGAAAACCATATTTTTTTGATCACCTAAAGCAACCTCATCTTTATCAATAACATCAGAGAACTTATCCACACTCTCAGATTCACCAGTTAATGAACTCTCATTAACTTTAAGAGAGAAGTTTTCTAAAATTCTACCATCAGCAACAACTAAGTCTCCAGCCTCTAGTATCAAAATATCTCCTGGAACTACAGTTTTAGAAGGTATTTCAATTTTAACTCCATTCCGAATAACTTTAGCATTAGGCGCAGATAGCGCTTTTAGACTAGCTAGAGATTGTTCAGCTTTAACGTATTGAACGGTACCTAAAATAGAATTCATAGTTATAACAGCTAAAATTACAAAAGTACTTTCCATATTTCCAGTCATAGCTGAAATTATAGCAGCAGCAATTAATATAATTACTAATAAGTCCTTAAATTGTTCTAGAAATACGGATAGAATGCTTTTTTTCTTTTTTTCATTTAAGGTATTTTCGCCTACAGAGTCTAATATTTCATTAGCTTTTTCGCTCGTCAGTCCATTTAAAGTCACATCGAAGGTTTTAAGAGATTCTTCTACTGTTTTAGAAAAATATTTTTTCATTATGGCATCTTCCTTTCAAAGAAAAAATTTAATAAGTACATAATTGGCTAAAGTCTATAAAGTGAACATTTTCAGGTAGAGTTTAACTTATACCCTCAAGGGGTACCTCATCCAGAAATGTACAGTTGTTATACCCAATTGAAGAAGGGGTGTTACTGATGATAGATATCGGATAAATTAACAACAAAAAAGACTTTTAATATAACTTCAAAAATTTGAAGTTATATTAAAAGTCTCGTTACCTGTTAGGGTATATAACACCAGACTAACAATATAGTCGCGATTGTTGATGCTATATTTATAACTACTCCCTTTTAATGTAGTGATTTATTTTATGTAATGATTATAGCATTTTATATAGTTTACGTCAATACACTAAGCGGTATTTCATACGATATATATTATTTATATTATATAAAAATGTAAATAAGTGAATTATTGTTTTGTATGTATGTAAAATTATAACTATTGTTATAATTTTAATTAATATGTATAATTATAACTGCACACGTTAACAATGCGATGTTATGTATGTATATGTTTAAACCATAGGGGGAAGTTGAAGTGAGATTAAAAAAAGTAAAAGATGTGAAAATCATAAGGAGTATAATTATAATAGTAATTTTATCTTTGATATCTACAATTACTATTGGAGTTTTAGGTTATTTAAATACATCTAAAATGTATGATGCCAACTTGACAATGTATAATAATGTTATTCCAAAACTTAGTGATTGGGGTGATGTTAATGGCAGTATGGGCGTTTTAAGAAATACTTTAACAAAAATAATAGATAGACCATTTGATGAAGCAAATGAAAAGACCATGCTAGAATTAAATGCGAATATAACGGAAATAGTAAATAGACAGGCCAAAGAATCAGAAAATAATTCAGAAGAACACCAATTAGTTATGAAATTTAAAGAAGAATATGAACAATATTATTCGTACATACCTGGTATTATTGATCAAAGAAAACAAGACTTAACTCCAGATAAAAAGATTACAAATGATGCTATGGGGGTATATGGAAATCAAATTGCTCAAGATAATAAGGCATTGGTTCAACTTCAAAAGGATAAAGCTACAAGCGAGATTAATAAATCTATGAGTGCATATAGAAAAAATATATTTATGTTTATAAGTATATTGAGTATATCAATTCTGGCTCTGGCGTTTATGTCAACATATATAATATTCATGATTAAGAATTCAATTAAAGAATTTGTACATAAAGTTTCGATTTTATCAGAAGGAAATTTCACTGTAAAGTTTGATACTGAATCCACGAACGAATTTGGAGTGATGCAGAATGCATTAAGCAAGACTATAGCATCTATTGCATCAATTATATCTACAGTAAAGGAAGATTCGAATCTTGTTACAGAACAATCAATAGAGCTTTCAAGGGTTTCAGAAAAAATGAAGCATTATATAGGAGATGTATCTAGTTCAATTCATGATATAGCAGAAGGATCTAATGAACAATCTGAAAGACTTATGTCAATAAACAATAATTTAAGTTCTTTTAGTGATAAATTAGATTCAATAACAAGATCTGTAGAGAAAGTGGACAAAAGCACTATTAATATTAGTAATGAAGCTAATATTAGCGATGAAAGATTGAGAAATATAGGTATATCGATAAATGAAATTGCAGAATCTTATAATGAAGCACAAAGGAAAGTTAATAAATTAAGTTTAAGTGTAAATAAAATAACAGAAATAACTAATATGATTAATGAAATAGCAGATGAAACTAATTTATTAGCCTTAAATGCAGCTATTGAAGCGGCAAGAGCAGGTGAAGCAGGTAAGGGATTTTCAATTGTTGCAGATGAAATTAGAAAATTAGCAGAGCAATCTAAAAGTTCATCAGAAGATATTAATAATTTGCTAGGTGACATAAGTTCCGAAACTAAATTAGTTGAAGAAACAACAGGTGTTGCTAACAAGAAATTAGAGGAGCAGATTCATACAATAGCATCAACCATAGTTTCATTTAAAGAAATAGTAGAATCTATAGGTGATATAGTTCCTCAAGTTCATGAGATAAATGATTCAATAGTTGATATTAATAATAGAAAAAACAATATAGTAGAAAATGTGGAATTATCATCGGCGGTATCGGAAGAAAATTCAGCTGCATCTCAGGAGATATCGGTATCAGCTCATGAAATGGATAATTCAGCACATAAGGTTTCTAAATCTGCAGAAGAGTTGAAAGATATAATGCAGCAAATTACATCCCAAATTGAGAAGTTCGTTTTTTAATGTTAAAAATAGATAAACATAAATATTAATTTATCATGGGAATCTCTATGTTATTAGAATTATAGAGATTCTCATTTTTATTATAAATTTAAGAAATTTAATATATAGCAACTAAGAATAAATGACTTTATTAAAAAACTAGAAACTCCATTTATGTAAGTTTTTATGTGATTAAATTTATTATTTAAGTTATAATATATAATAGTATTTATTGCGTATGGAGGTTTTTTTATGACAGGACTTGTACTTGAAGGCGGAGCATTCAGAGGATTATTTACAGCAGGTGTGTTAGACGCATTTTTGGATATAAAAGCAGAAATAAAGTATATAGTAGGGGTATCTGCAGGCGCTACTAACGCATATTCATATGTTTCTAAGCAAAGAGGAAGAAACTTAGAGATAATGGAAAGATTTATGGATAATAAGAGGTATATCAGTTATAGAAATTTAATTAGATGTAAATCTCTTATGGATTTAGAATTTGTATTTGACGAGATACCTAATAAGCATTGTCCATTTGATTATAAGGCATTTTATGAATTTGATGGAAAGATGTTAGCAGGTGCTTTTAATATTGAGACTGGGAAGAATGAGTATTTTGATAAAGATTTATTGGATAAGAGGAATTCAATTCTTAGAGCAAGTATAGCAATACCATTAGTATTTCCATTTGAAAAGATAGATGGACAATATTATGCTGACGGAGGTCTTTCAGAGCCTATACCAATTAATAAGTCAATAGAGGATGGCAATGACAAACATATAATAGTATTAACAAGGAATGAAGGGTATAGAAAGGCAAAATCTAAAGCCAATGAAGTGACTTATAGACTTTATAAAAATAAGTATCCAAAGCTTGCAGATGTACTAAAAAATAGGCATATTAAATATAATGAGCAACTTGATTACTGCAAAGAATTAGAGGAAAGTGGGAAAGCATTTATAATAAGACCAAGTATAAGTATGGATATAAGTAGATTTGAGAGAAATAAAAGTAAACTAAAAGCAATATATCAAAATGGGTATGATTTGATTATTCAAAATAAAGAAAAAATACTTAAGTATATTGGATAGTATTTAAATATAATATTTTAGAGAAGTATTTTTAAATAGATAAATTAGTATGTATTGTGAATGTGCTTAAGTAGAATAGAACTAATTTTAAAATCTGCAAATGTAGGATTCTAGCTGTTTTTGATGTATAATGTACTAATAAAATATAAAATTTTAGACAATAAAGCGAACAAGGGAGATATATATGTTTACATCCAATAGCAAAACACCTAAAGTATATCATCAAGTTATAGAACAAATTAAGAACAACATAAAAAGTGGTAAATTAAAAAAGGGAGATAGATTACCATCAGAAAGAGAAATGTCAGAATCTCTAGGAGTATCACGTGCATCAATAAGAGAGGCATTGAGAGCGTTAGAAGTGGTAGGGCTTGTGGAAAGCAGGCAAGGCGCAGGAAATTATATAAAAACTAATTTTGATAATTCACTATTTGAACCTCTTTCTGTCATGTTTATGTTACAAGAAAGTTCAATTGAAGAAATGTATGATTTAAGAGAAACATTAGAGCTTCGTTGTGCTAGGTTATCCGCTAAAAATATAGAAAATAATGAGCTGGAGCTTTTAGCAGCAATATTAGATAGAATGTATATAGCAGAAAATGAGGCCGAGAGTCTTGAACTTGATATTAAGTTCCATTATTTAATAGCGAAAACCTCAAGAAATACTTTACTTATAAATGTTCTTGAAGTCATATCCCAGCTTATGGATGAATTCATTCGAAAATCAAGAGCGCAAATTTTACATACAGGAAAAACTAGGGGGAATTTATTAGAGATTCATGAGAATTTAGTAAGGGCTTTGAAATGCAGAGATGCTAATAAAGCTCATAATGCTATGGTAGAGCACTTTGATTTAATTCGAGAAGCCTATGGGTATAAAAAATAAAAATATACTGTTTTAAAAATAAGATGGATAAAAGATAATCGTCAGTGAGGTTATTTTTTTTATCCATTTTATTTTTGTTATATTTTAAACAAAAAATGTTAAATTATGATCAATCAAAAATATAAATTGAATTTTTATTAAATTTTATATAAGCAAAAAGATATAGAATATGAGGCACTAAGGAGTATATTGGAATAAAGACAATGTAAACATTTTTTGTTAAATAAATAACAATACTTTACAAACTATATTTTGGAAAGTATAATTAAGTTGAAATTGGTCATACCAATTTAAGATTGGTATGACATGTTGAGAAAGAGGAGGAATAAATTAGTTTTATTGTGACTCTAGCAAAAACTATTATATATAGCGGAATAATTAAACTGATATTGGATTTTATCAAGAAGTATATTGGAATAAGTTTTAAAAGTTTGTTTATTCCACATTGTTTTGACAAGATTACTACTATTACTTTGCCAATCAGTGTTTGGAATTTAAAATACAGTTTTAGGAGGAAGTTATCATGAATATTTTAGTTTGCATTAAGCAGGTACCAGGAACATCTAAAGTTGAGGTTGATCCAGTTACAGGAGTTTTGAAAAGAGATGGCATAGACTCCAAAATGAATCCATATGATTTGTATGCTCTTGAAACAGCTCTTAAGATTAGGGAGAGTGAAGGAGGAACTGTTAAAGTCTTAAGTATGGGCCCAAATCAAGCTTTAAGTGTAATTAAGGAAGCTTACACAATGGGTGCTGATGAAGGTACATTATTATCAGACAGAAAATTTGGAGGAGCTGATGTTCTAGCTACATCGTATACAATAGCTCAAGGCGTGAAAAAGATGGGAGATTTCGAACTTATTATTTGCGGTAAGCAAACAACAGATGGAGATACAGCGCAGGTAGGATCTGAAATGGCTGAATGGTTAAACATACCACATGTAGCTAACGTTAAGGACATAGTTAAAGTAGAAGACTCAACAATCACAGTTGAAATGGATATGCCAGAAAGTATTGAAACAGTAAAGATAGCTTATCCATGCCTAATAACTGTAGATAAAGGAATTTTCGAACCTAGGTTACCTTCTTATAGAAAAAAACTTTCAACTAAAGACAGAGAAATAAAGATATTAAGCCTAAAAGATTTTGATGATAAAGATGAGAAAAATTATGGACTTAATGGATCACCAACTCAAGTAGAGAGAATATTTCCACCAGAGGTTAATAATGATAGAGAAATGTGGACAGGCAGTTCTAGTGAATTAAGCGGAAAAATGGGAGAGAAATTAAAAGAATTGAAATTCATTTAGGTATTAAATATTTAGTAAAGATATCTCACAAAGATAATTAAAGGGGAGAATGCGTTATGGCAAAGTTAGTAGTAAATCAAGAGAAAATATTAGATATTGATGAGTTAATTAAAATATGTCCTTTTGGTGCCCTTGAAAATAATAATGGAGTTGTTGAAATAAGTGGAGCATGTAAAATGTGTAAGCTTTGCGTTAAAAAGGGACCTAAAGGAGCTGTTGAATATATAGAGGAGCAAGTCAAAGAGATAGATAAAAGTCTTTGGAATGGAATAGGCGTTTATGTTGATCATGTAGATGGAGAAATACATCCTGTTACTTATGAGCTAATAGGAAAGGCAAGAGAATTAGCAGGAAAGATAAATCATCCAGTATATGCTGTATTTATCGGAAATAATATTTCTCATAAAGCTGAAGAATTATTACATTATGGTGTAGATAAGGTATTTGTATATGACGATGAGGAATTAAAATATTTTAGAATAGAACCATATACAGCTGCTTTCGGAGATTTTATAAATAATGTAAAACCAACAGCGATTTTAGTTGGTGCCACAACTATAGGTAGATCTTTAGCGCCAAGAATAGCAGCTAGGTTTAAAACTGGACTTACAGCAGATTGTACAATATTAGATATGAAGGAAAATACAGATTTGGTTCAAATTAGACCAGCATTTGGTGGTAATATAATGGCTCAGATAGTTACTCCAAATTCTAGACCTCAATTAGCAACTGTTAGATATAAAGTTATGACAGCTCCAAAAAGAAATGATGATATTTCAGGAGAAATAGTAGAATGTTCTATAGATAAGGAAAAACTTTTATCTAAAATTACAGCCCTTAGTATAAAGAAAAAAGATGCTGAAGTAGGAATAAGTGATGCTGAAGTAATAGTTGCAGCAGGAAGAGGAATTAAATCAGAAAAGGATTTAGAATTAGTAAAAGAATTAGCTAAACTTTTAGGAGCAGAATTTGCATGTACTAGACCTCTAATAGAGGCAGGCTGGGTTGATGCAAAGAGACAAATTGGATTAAGCGGTAGAACTGTAAGGCCAAGACTTATCATAGCTTGTGGAATATCTGGAGCAGTTCAATTTACAGCTGGAATGAATAATTCAGATTATATATTTGCTATAAATGCTGATGATAAAGCACCAATATTTAAGGTTGCTCACTATGGAGTTGTTGGAAACTTGTATGAAATAATTCCAGAATTAATAGAAAAAATAAAAATGGCTAAGGAGGCATAGGTGATGAGTTACAAAGAAGTTGAATTAAAAGATTATGAATATATATTATCTATAGCAGAGAATGATTTGGAGAGAGTTTTCTTTAGAGAAGAAATAAATGAAGACTATAGCCATGATGAATTAGGCGGAATTAAGAAAATGCCTGATATAGTTATTCAAACTATAAGTGCTGATGAAGTTTCAAAAGTAATGAAATATGCCTATGAGAATAATATTCCTGTTACTCCAAGGGGATCAGGAACAGGACTTGTTGGAGCAGCGGTTCCACTTAAAGGCGGAATAGTTATAGACCTTAGCAGGATGAATAAAATTTTAGAATTAGATGAAGAAAATTTGACTCTTACATTAGAACCAGGTGTATTACTTATGGAGATAGGTAAATATGTTCAAGAATTTGACTTATTTTATCCACCAGATCCAGGTGAAAAATCAGCAACAATTGGAGGAAATATAAGTACTAATGCAGGAGGTATGAGAGCTGTAAAATATGGAGTGACTAGAGACTATGTAAGAGGACTTGAGGTTGTATTACCAAATGGCGATATAGTAAATCTAGGAGGAAAAGTAGTTAAAAACAGCTCAGGATATGCACTAAAGGATTTAATTGTTGGTTCAGAAGGAACTTTAGGAATAGTAACAAAGGCTATTTTGAAATTGTTACCACTTCCTAAAAAGGCTTTAAGCTTGCTTATTCCTTTTGAAAGTCTCGAAAGAGCGATAGAGACTGTTCCTAAAATAATTAAATCTAAGTCAATACCAACAGCAATCGAATTTATGCAGAGAGAAGCGATACTTGCTGCAGAAGAATTTTTAGGAAAAAGTTTTCCAGATAAATCATCTGATGCATACCTATTATTAACTTTCGATGGAAATTCCACAGAAGAAATTGAAAAGGATTATGAAAACGTAGCGAATATTTGTTTAGAAGCTGGAGCTTTAGATGTATTAATATCAGACACTGAAGAAAGACAAGAATCAATATGGTCAGCTAGAGGTTGTTTCCTTGAAGCAATTAAAGCATTAACTACTGAAATGGATGAAGTTGATGTTGTTGTTCCAAGAAATCAAATAGGAAAATTTGTAACATTTACTCATGAACTTGAACGTACTGCTAATATAAGAATAAAAAGCTTTGGGCATGCAGGCGATGGAAATCTTCATATATATATATTAAGAGATGACCTTGACCAAGAAGCATGGGAATCTAAATTAAAAGAAGTTATGCAAATAATGTATAATAAAGCTAAAGAATTAGATGGACAGGTGTCAGGAGAACATGGAATAGGATTTGCAAAGAAGGGATATTTAAAAGAATCACTTCCAAGTGAATGTATTGGAATAATGCAAGGAATTAAATTAGCTTTTGATCCTAAGAACATATTAAATCCAGGAAAAGTATGTGAATAGAATAAAAAAGTATTTAATTAGAATACTAGCAAATTATAAATATAAGTAATTTAACTACGCTTTATTTACAAATCAAAGCTGTCTTAAAATAGAAATTTAGATTTCTATCTTGAGACAGCTTATTTTTTATTTAGAATGAATTAATCATAAAGCTTTTAAGATTTAATAATTAATTTTTAATTATAAGATAAACTAGATAGCTAAACTTTTATCTATGCTTAAGTCAAATAGCCTTCAATAAATAAACCAATATTAGTTTAATAAAACTATAAGAAATAATAAAAAATACATTGAAAATTAATTTTAAATAATATAAAATAAGAATATAATGATAGCAAATAATAATAAGTAAGCAGAAAGGAGAAAGAGAAATGGATGAATTAGCAATGTCTCGAAGAATTAAAAATTTAAAGAAGAAGATGTTATCTGAAAAAAGATATGCATCTATAGAACAAGCACTTATAATAACTGAAACTTATAAAGAGAATGAAGATAAACCAGTTATTATAAAAAGGGCATTAGCATTAAAGAGTTCTCTTTCAAAATTAGAAATTGGTGTTGATGATGAAGAGTTAATAGTGGGTAACCGTACTAAAGGGGTGAGATATGGTGTTGTTTTTCCAGAGAGCGGTAGCTCATGGATTGATAAAGAATTTGAATCCTTGCCAACTAGACCTCAAGATAAATTTAATGTGAATTTAAATGATATAGAAACATTTCGAAAAGTGATTAAGCCATATTGGGATGGAAACTCATTAGAGGATGTCATTAGACAGAGATATGGAAAAGAAATTGATGAAATTGCAAAAGTGGTAAAGATAAATCAAAAAGACCATGCTCAAGGACATATTTGTCCAAATTGTAGAGAGTGGCTTGCTTTAGGTCCAGAAGGAATTAAACAAAGAGCTATTAAAAAAATGAAGAATGCTACAAAAGAAAGTAAAGAATTTTATGAAAGTGTAATCATTGTTATGGAAGGTGCTCAAGAATTTATGATGAGATACCATGACTTGCTGAAAGAAAAAGCTGAGTCAATCTGCGAGGAAGAATTAGTATCAGATATGCTTCAAGTTGCAGAGATTTGTAAGAATATTTCTAGAAGGCCGGCACAAACTTTCCATGAGGCAGTGCAAGCAATTTGGTTTCTATTTGTGATACTTCACATGGAGTCAAATGCATCATCATTCTCACCAGGAAGAATGGATGAATTTTTATATCCATATTATAAAAGAGATATACAACTTGGAAATATAGATGATAAAAAGGCTTTAGAAATAATTGAATGTCTTTGGCTTAAGTTTAATGAAATAGTTTATTTAAGAAATTCCCATAGTGCTAAATTTTTTGCAGGATTTCCTATAGGATTTAATATTGCAATTGGTGGCCAAGATGAAAAAGGTAATGATTTTTCAAATGAATTATCTTTCTTATTCCTAAAAGCTCAAGAACATTTAGGTCTGCCACAACCTAACTTATCTGTAAGACTTCATAAGAACACATCAGAAAAACTATTGAAAGAGAGCATAAAAGTTGTGGCAAAAGGCAGTGGAATGCCACAGTTCTTTAACGATGAATCAGTAGTGCCGTCTATGATAGACTTAGGAATTAAAGAGAAAGATGCAAGAGACTATGCAATTGTTGGATGCGTAGAGCTTACAACTCAAGGTAATAATCTTGGTTGGAGTGATGCAGCAATGTTCAATTTAAATAAGGTTTTAGAGCTTACTCTAAATGGTGGAAAATGCTTAATTTCAGGAGATTCATTGGCTCAAGACTTAGGTAACCTAATCACTTACGAAAAGTATGAAGATTTAGAAGAAGCATTTGCTAAGCAAATAGATTATTTCATCGATAGAATGATTTTAGCATGTGAACAAGTTGAAAAAGCTCATATAGATGTTTTACCTTCGCCATTCTTATCGTCAGTTATTGACGATTGCATTGAGAAAGGTGTAGATGTTACAGCAGGTGGAGCAGTATATAATTTGTCAGGAATTCAAATGATACAAGTTGCAAATTTAGCAGATAGCTTGGCTGCAATAAAACTTTTAGTATACGATGAAAAGAGAATTTCTAAAGAGGATTTGTTAAAAGCTCTTCAAAATAACTTTGAGGGATATGAAGTTATAAGGGCTATGCTATTAAATCGTGCACCTAAATACGGGAATGATATTGAATGGGTAGATGAAATTGGTGCTAAATGGGCAAGATATTTCAATGGAAAGCTTAAATCTTATACAAACTATCGTGGAGGTAAATATCATACAGGAATGTATACAGTATCGGCCCATGTTCCAATGGGTGAAAATGTAGGAGCATCTGCAGATGGAAGATATGCAAAGGCACCTTTAGCTGACGGGGGCATGTCACCTGTATATGGAAGAGACATTTCAGGACCTACAGCTGTTTTAAAATCTGTATCAAAATTAGATAATGTATTAACTACTAATGGTGGCTTATTAAATATGAAGTTCTTGCCTGAGTTTTTTAAGAATGAGATTGGGAGAGATAAGTTTGCTAGCTTCTTAAGAACCTTTGTAGATTTAGAAATACCACATATTCAATTTAATGTTTTGCGTAAAGAAGATTTATTAGCAGCACAAAAAGATCCTGAAAATTATCGTAGTTTAACTGTGCGTGTAGCAGGATATACAGCATATTTCACTGAACTTGCAGGAGAATTGCAAAACGAAATTATAGCAAGAACAAGTTATGGGGATATATAGCATATGGAAAAATATTATACATCTTTAACAGGAAGAATTTTTGATATAAGGAGATTTTCAATACATGATGGTGATGGCATAAGAACAACAATTTTTTTAAAAGGATGTCCGCTTAAATGTGTTTGGTGTCAGAATCCGGAAGGTATTTCTCCAGAGGAGCATTTGATTCATTTTGAAAATAAATGTATTAATTGTGAGTTATGTATTAAAAAATGCTCTAATAAATCAATTATACGAGAAAATAATAAAATATGTGTTGTTCAAGATAAATGTACAGATGAACAAAATAAGATTGCTACAGATATTTGTCCGACCGGTGCGTTGACTATGGATTCTAAAAATTATACTTTAGATGAAGTTATAGAAATAGCACTGAAGGATAAAGTGTTTTTTAAATACGGTGGTGGAGTAACTTTATCTGGAGGAGAACCATTGTACCAGAAAGAATTTGTAGTTGCATTACTTAAAATGTTAAAAGAGGCTGGGATAAACACAGCAATTGAAACTTCTTTATTCGTTCCGACTGAATATATAATAGAAGCGCTGCCTTATTTAGATACAATTTTTGCAGATTTAAAGGTATTTGATAATGATAAGCATAAGGTTTTTACTGGTGTAGGTAATGAACTAATCAAAAAGAACATCAAGTTTATTTTAGAAAGCAATAAGAAAGACAATGTGATTATCAGAACTCCGCTAATACCTCAATTTACAGCAACTAAAAATAATATTTATGATATAAGTGGATATATTTCAAGCATTTACTCAAAAGCAAGATATGAATTATTAAATTACAATCCACTTGCAAAATCAAAATATAACTTAATCAATAATTTAGATTACTGTTTTGAGGAGAATCCTAAAATGTATACTGAGACTCAAATGGAGGAATTTTATTATATAGCTTATTCAGCAGGGATAGAAAATTTAGTCAAGTAGTTGATTTATGCATATGCATTTATTGTTGAATAAAAAGATATGAATAAAAATGTTTTATTCTAATATTCTAAAGTTCTAAAATTCTTAAGAATATATATTGTTTAGAATATTACAATATAAGAATATATATTCTTGGAATAGTAGTATTGCTTTATAGTGTTTATAACACATTTACTTAATTTAAGTATATAAATTAAAAAGAGAGAGGGAGAAGAAAAATGTTAATGTTAATTGATGATGCAAACTTAGAGGCTATTAAAAGGATTTATGAATTTTACCCATGTGATGGAGTTACAACAAATCCATCTATATTAAAAAAACAGGGTGGGAATCCAATGGAGGTATTAAAATCAATTAGAGGATTCTTGCCTGAAGGTGCACAATTACATGCACAAGTAGTATCGCTAACTGCTGAGAAAATGATTAATGAAGCACATCATATGTTAGATGTCCTTGGAAAAGATACTTATATTAAAATTCCTGTAACACCTGAAGGAATAAAAGCTATGAAATTATTAAGCAAGGAAAATGTAAATATCACAGCAACAGCTATTTATACTTCAATGCAAGCATTCATGGCAGCAAAAGCAGGGGCAAGATATACAGCACCTTATGTAAATAGGATTGATAATATGGGAGCTGATGGAGTCCAAGTTGCAAAAGATATTCATGACATGTTTAAGATGCATGGATTAAATTCGGATGTATTAGCTGCAAGTTTCAAAAATTCACAACAAGTTTTAAATTTGTGCAAGTATGGAATTGGATCAGTTACAGCAGCACCAGATGTGATAGAAGGATTAATAAAACATGATGCGACTAAAAGCGCAGTAGAGGTATTTACAAAAGATTTCTATAGCCTAGTTGGTGAAGGAAATACAATGGAAGGTCTATAATTCATGGAGGAGAGCATTTAAAGGAAATAATTTAGTGTTCTTTTTACTATAGACTCACACATACAAATATTTTGACATATAATGAACTAGTATCATTACATGGAGTTGAAAATGCGTGATATACGGGCTGATTTTAGCTGGAGGTAAGGGCAGTAGACTATATCCTCTATCAAGAGCCGATCAACCAAAACAATTTTTAAAGCTAATTAACGATAAAAGTTTCTTAGTTAATACTGTTGATAGGATAATACCATTAATAGACAGAGATAATATTTATATTGTGACCAACATGGACTACAAAGAAAAGGTTAAGGATGAACTAATAGGAATTAGAGAGGAAAATATTTTTGTAGAGCCTGCTAATAAGGAAACTGCAACTTGTATAGGTTTGTCTGCAGTAAAATTATTAAAACAAGATGCTAATGCAGTAATGGTTGTATTACCATCAGATCACTATATTCAGGGTGAGAAGAATTATATAGATACTTTATCACAAGCAATAGAAATGGCAAATAGGAGAAGGTGTATCGTTACACTTGGGATTGAACCTAGTAGACCTGAAACAGGATATGGATATATAGAAATGGGGGAAAGAACTGCTGGAAGTATTCCAACTTATAAAATTGCAAGGTTTACAGAAAAACCAAATTCAGAGGTGGCTAAGGACTTTATATTAAAAGGAACTTATTTATGGAATTCTGGAATGTTTATATTTAGAGCTGATGTTATCCTAAGAGAAATAGAAAAATACTTGCCTAAATTGCATAAATCATTGATGGAAATATATAAAAATTTAGGAGAAGAAAATGAAGAGAGTGTTATAAAAGAGCAATATGAACTTATAGACGGAATTTCTATAGACTTTGGAGTTATGCAAAGAACAAGAAAAGCATATGTTATTAAATGTGATTTTAGTTGGGATGATATGGGAAGCTTTGGCGCTTTAAGTAGGCTACTGAGCACTTATAGAAATAATAGTATATCTAAGAATGTTTATATTGACGATTGCGAGAATTGCTCTATATTTGGGGACAAGAATCTAATAATTGGGTTTGGAATAAAAGATCTAGTTGTAGTAGATGCTGGAGATGTCATTCTTGTAATGGATAAAAATAAGGATCAGGAAATAAAGCATTTATTAAATAGGCTAAACGAAAATAAAGAATATAATAAATTTCTATAGTAAGTAAGCTGTTTCGAGATATCTTAATGATATTGAAGCAGCTTATTTATCTTTGGAAATGCACTTAGAAAGCATGTGCAAGTTAGAGCAAGTCAATTATTAGAGGTATGAGTGAAGTTCAGCAGATAACAATGAAGGGGGTCATGGAAGAACACTATTTAAAATCTAAAACAATAGATGGTCGCATATAATAATATAGGTTGTTGAATAACTAATTTTTACAAATAGTTATTCGAGAAAATATTCTTAGGAATCAAAGATTCCAAGGATATTTTCTGGATTTTATTCCCTGCTGTTTTTTATTAAATTCATCTATTAAATAGGCTAATAAAACCCATTTTATATGACGTTCGTATCGGGCTTGCCCATAGAGCCTTGGATTTTCTAAGTTATATAAACCTTTTAAAACTGAGAATAATTGCTCTATTTTCAATCTATTTTTATATAGGTTCGCTCCGATAGGAGATTCAAAAAATAAAGCATTTTCATATCGTTTATCAATGAACGCCTCAATGCTTTTAGCTTTACGCATATTTATATCAGCTAATAAATTAAATTCTAGTTTTGCAGCAATTTCAAACCATTCAACTGAGTCATATGCTGCATCAGCAAGTATTAAAAATGGATTATAATTTTTAGCTTCATATAGTAAATCCTGAACTTGATTATCGTAAACATTAGCTGTTGTTAAACTAAAAACTAGAGGAATCATAGTATCAGTAACTGTTGCAATGCAGTGTAACTTGTAACCTTTATAATATCCAAGACGTGTACCTTTGCCGGATTTAGCTTCGCTATCGTATTTTGAACTTCTTAGGGCAGTAGCATCAATTGCACATAGTCTAGTTTCTGGGTTAATAAGTTCAACAAACATAGCATAAATACCATAATATATATGTTTCTCTAAAGTCTTAGCTCTTAACGAAAAGGTAGAATAAT